>NZ_JBFBHG010000004.1:0-179498 GCF_040685095.1 Microbacterium sp. NPDC089189 | reverse complement strand
CGGGTGATCGTCGAGTGCGGTGCCCCGCTTCCCCGGGAGCGGCGTTCCGTGTTCGAGCAACGTGCCCTGCCTCAGTGCGAGAGCGACACTCCGGGGCGGGTGCGCACCGGACTACGCCTCCTCGCCGAACGCCTCCACCCCCGAACCCTCACCGAACGCCACGCCGACGCGCGCGAGACACGTGCCGTGACCGTGCACCCCACCGACGACGGGATGTGCGAACTCACCGCCATCCTCCCGCTGATCCTCGGCGACGCGATCCACGACCGCCTCACCCGCCAAGCCGCGACGCTCCAAGACCTCCGCCGGCAAGCCGCCACACGACTCCGCAGCACGGACGGGACGGGTGCATCGGCGAACGATGAACTGCTCGCGACGGATAACCGGACGATGGATCAGTTGCGCGCCGATCTCCTTGCCGACATGCTCCTCACCACCCAACCCGGCGCCGACCCGACGCGCACCGACGACGGCCCCGGCACGCTCGGGACGATCCGCGCCCACGTCCAAGTCGTCGTCCCCGTCCTCACCCTCACCCACGGAAGCGAGACCCCTGCCGACCTCGCCGGACGCGCCCCCATCGACGCCGACACCGCACGACGCCTCGCCGGAGGATCCTGCACCGGCTGGGACCGGATCCTCACCCACCCCATCAGCGGACAAGTCCTCACCACCGACCGCTACCAACCCACCCCCGACCTACGCCGACACCTCCGCGCCCGAGACGCCCACTGCCGATTCCCCGGATGCCGCGTCCCCGCGATCCGCTCCGAACACGACCACACCATCGACTACACCCTCGGCGGCCACACCCGACTCGACAACCTGGAAGGACTCTGCCAACGCCACCACTCCATGAAGCAATTCACCGGATGGAAAGTGACACAACTCGGCAACGGATTCCTCGCCTGGACATCACCACTCGGCCGCACCTACATCGACGAACCACCCCCACCCACCGTCCACTTCACCCCCGACATCAACGACAACCCCGCACACCCACCACCCTTCTAAACACGAACACGGGCGCCCGGAGGCCGCCCCCGGGTGCGCGGGCTTGCGGTGAGCGGGGCGCGATTATGTGGCGCACGTGAGAGCGCGGGTGTGCGGACGGTTCGGGTCGCGCGGGTGCACGGACGGGCGGTGCGCGGGTGTGCGGGCGGGGCGGTGTGCGGGGCGTGGACGAGCGGGATCGCGGAGAG
This sequence comes from Microbacterium sp. NPDC089189, assembly GCF_040685095.1. Classification (NCBI taxonomy): domain Bacteria; kingdom Bacillati; phylum Actinomycetota; class Actinomycetes; order Micrococcales; family Microbacteriaceae; genus Microbacterium; species Microbacterium sp. NPDC089189. Next base: position 178,296 of record NZ_JBFBHG010000004.1, on the reverse strand, counting down.
TGCGGTGTGTACAACGTCATGTGAGAGGCGACGGCACGCGCCGCTCGGGGCAGTGCGCACGACGCTGACGGGCGCTGTGACCGGCCACCGACGTGCAGATCAGCGGGCGCCGCAGCCGCAGCCGCTGACGTCGCAGCCGTTCCGTCCGCGTTCCGTCCCCGCTCCGCTAGTAACGGATGGCGTCGATCACCTTGACGCGCACCGCCACGATCGCCGGCAGCAGCCCCGCGAGCGCGCCCACCGCGGACGCCGCGATCAGGCCGAGCACGGCCGCATCCACCGGGAACGGCGGGAAGTCGGTGATCATGCCCTGGCCGATGAGATCCCGCATCCACGGGCTCTGCACGATCAGGATGGCGGCGACCACGCCGAGGGCTCCGGCGGCGACCGTCGCGACGACGCTCTCCATCATCACGGCGAAGAACACGCGACCCGCCGTCGCCCCGAAGCTGCGCCGGATGCCGATCTCGCGCACCCGCTGCCGCACCGTCACGAGCGCGATGTTGACCAGGCCCAGCGCGCCGAGCAGCAGCACCAGCACGGCGATGCCGCTGACGACGAGCTTGGTCACGAGGAGCGGGTCGTCGCCGTACTGCGCATAGTCCTGACGCGAAACGTCGACCATCGCCCCCTCGCCGAGCGCGCCCTGGATGTCGCTCTGCACGACGGTGGTGAGCTGCTGCGAGATGTCCGGCGGAACCCACATCTCGTACTGCGTCGAGCTTCCACCGCCGCCCCACGGGTCCGTGGCGGGGTCGGGCGCCCCCTGCGTCTGCGCGACCGTCTGCTGCACGCGCTGCAACTGCTCGGCGAGCATGATCATCGTGGGCTCGGTCTCCCACTGCGCGACGGGCGTCACGCCCACGATGACCGCGAGCGTGCCGCCCGTGGCGCCGGCGGCACCGCCGGGCACGCTGTCGCCGCCGAGCGCGACGGTGGGATGGGTCGCCAGGTCGGGGCGGCCCAGGCGGTCGTAGAACACCTCGTTGACGATGAGGCGCGGCGCCAGCTGCTCGGTGTCGACGGCTGTGAACCAGCGGCCCTCCGACACCCGCACCCGGTGCATCTCGCCGTAGGGCTGATCGACCGCCTGCACGCCGACCGTCGCACTGCCGTCGACGAACGGCACGACCTGGCTGGCCTGCATCACCCGGCTGGCATACGTGATGTCGTAGCGATCGATCATGGCGCGCCACGCCGCATCCATGGTCTCCGGATCGAGCGTGGAGCCGTCGGTGGTGTACGCCGACAGGTACAGCGTGGCCGGGCGCCCGCTGGAGCGCTCGCTCATCTCGGCGTTGGCCTGCTGCACGATACCGCCGAGCGCCACGACCGTCGTGAGCGAGCACACCGCCACCGCCACGCCGATGAGCGAGAGCAGCACGCGCGTGCGGTGCACCCGCAGCTCCTGCCACGCCTCGAGCACCGCGCCGAGGAATCCGGTGAAGACGCGCTTCATGCGCTCGCCTCCTCGGCGGAGGCGTCGGCCGCGGGGTCCGTCGCCCCCTCCGGCTCGCCGCCGCGTGCCGCGAGCACCTTCGCGCGTTGCTCGCGACGGCTGGGGAGCTCGGCCGCGGGATCGTCCACGGGGGTCAGCACACCGCGGTCGAGGCGATAGTGATCGCGCGAGCGCTGCGCGACCGCCGGGTCGTGCGTGATGGTGATCATGGCGGCGCCGGTGCGCGTGGCCACCTCGTCGATCAGCTCCATGACGTGCTGGCCGGTGTCGATGTCGAGCGCGCCGGTCGGCTCGTCGGCGAGGATGAGGCTCGGCCCGCGCACGAGCGACCGCGCGATGGCCACGCGCTGCTGTTCGCCGCCCGACAGGCGGTCGGGCATGCTGTCGAGCCGATGCCCGAGCCCCACCTGCTCGAGCATCTCGGCCGCCAGCGTGCGTCGGCGCCAGAACGAGCGACCCGTGGCGTAGAGCAACGGCATCGCGACGTTCTCGAGCGCGGTGCGCCCGGGCAGCAGGTTGAACTGCTGGAAGACGAAGCCGATCCGGGCTCCGCGCACCCGGTCGCGCTCGGCGCCGGAATAGCTCTGCACCGGCCGGTCATCGAACTCCACCGAGCCGCTCGTGGGCAGATCGAGCAGCCCCAGGATGTTGAGGAGCGTCGACTTGCCCGAGCCCGACCGCCCCACGATCGAGATGCGGTCGCCCGACTCCACCGTCAGATCGATACCCGCGAGGATCGTCAGCGCGGGTTGGTCGGTGGGGATGACGGTGCGCGTGACGTCCTGCAGCCGCAGCAGGCTCACGACACCGGCATGGGGTCGGCGCAGACCATGCTGCCGTCGGGGAACGTCGTGCACTCGCCCTCGGCGGGACCCGAGAGCGCACCCGGCGCGAACTCGAGGATCTCCTCGCCCTCCTCGAGCCCGCCCGTGATCTCCACCTGGCTGCCATCGCTGAGCCCCAGGCCCACCGCGCGCTCCTCGGTGCCGCCATCGGCGGTCGAGACCCAGACTGTGCCGTTCTGCGCGGCGCCCCGCACCGCCGTGGTGGGGACGACGAGCACGTTCTCGGCCCGCCCGCCCGCGATCGTCATCTCGGCGGCGAGCCCCGAGAACACCGTGACCTCGGCCGGCACCGCGCAGCTCACCGTCGTGCCCGACCCCGTCGCGCCACCGCCGGTGGCGCCGCCCGTCGCCCCCGCGGCGGATCCGCCGTCGTCGCCACTGCCGGCGAGCGGCGTCGAGATGCTCAGCCCCGTGCAGGTGAAGGGCGCAGGGCCGCCCGTGATGGTGATGGTCGCCTCGGTGGGCTGGTTGAGCAGCCGGTACTGCTGCTCGGGCTGCAGCGCGCCCGACACCGAGAAGGTGGGCGGCGCCACCTGGCCCGCCGCCATGCCGATCGTGACGTCCTGACCCTGGATCACCGCGAGCGACGAGAGCACGCCGCCCGCCGGAGCGGTGACGTTCTCGTAGCGGAAGATGGGCGGCAGCGGGTTGCCCTCGGCATCCACGCTCTTGGCCGGGTCGCGTTCGATCGGCACCTTGACGTCGAAGACGACGTCGCCCGCCGCGACCGGCGACCCCTGCGTCACGAAGATCTTGTTGACCGTGCCGGCGGCCGTCGACTTGACGGGCACCGCGGGGTCGGCGGCGACCGTGGCCGTGACGACCACGTCGTTCGTGACCGTGCCGAGCATGACCGGGATGCGGGGTTCCACGATCGCGCCGGTGGGAACCGCGGGATTCGACTCCTCGGCCGTGTCGGGCACGAACGCCAGCTTCGCCAGGGCCACCGCGATGACGGCGATGAGCAGGATTCGGATGATCGGGAAGACCCACTTGCGCGCGATACCCACGGAGCTCCTTGTGCGAGACGTCGGCACCCGGGCTGTCGTACTCAGCCGTGTCCTCGGTCGGTTCGGTCAGAGCGTACCGGAGCCCGGGGAACGGCTCCGGCGTCGGACGCCGGCTCAGCGGTCGAGACCCCAGCGGCCGGCGATGAGGGTGAGTCCCTGCCGGAAGACGTCCGTCCAGGTGGCGGCGTCGTGGGCGTTGCCCGGCGACTCGATGTAGGTCGCGTCCATGCCCGCGGCCTGCGCATCGGCGTAGAGGGTCTGGATGCCGGGCCGGAACGCGGTGTCGTCGCTCCCCACCCCGAACACCGCGAACATGTCGGCGTAGGGGGCGTGCGCGGCCATGATCGCGGCGGGGTAGGCCGCGGCGTACGCATCCGCATCGCCGCCGAAGCCCTCGCGGATCGTCGTGGCCGGGTCGCCGAGCTTCGGGAACTCCTCGCCCGACGCATCCAGGATCGCGCCGAAGAGCTCGGGATGCGCGGCGCCCAGCTGGATCGAGCACGTGCCGCCCTGCGAGAGCCCGCCGATCGCCCAGTCGTGCGCCGACGGCAGCACGGGCAGGTTCGCGCGGATCCACGCGGGGACATCGACCGTGAGGTAGGTCGCGGAGTTGCCGAGCGGCGAGTCGACGCACATCGGATTGTTCTCGGGCGAGCCGAGCTGATCGGGCGACACGATGATGGGCGCGAGGCCCTGGTGCGCCGCCGCGTAGGCGTCGGCCGACTCCCTGAGGTGGGCCGCGGTCAGGGGATCCTCGGGCTGTCCGGGCTGGCCCGACAGCATGATCATGACCGGCAGGAGCGGCGGGTCGGCACTCAGCGCTGCGGGCGGCAGATAGACGACGGCATCGCGTGCCGCGAAGCCCGACTGCGTCGCCGGGATCGTGACCGACGCCACGACGCCCTGCGCGGGCATGTCGGCGGGTGCCTGCCACGTGGCGATCGTCGGCCGGTCGGCGCTGCCGGTGGCGATCGGCGGCAGCGGGATGCCCGCGAAAGCACTGAGCCCCAGCGCCGCGCGCACCGTCGGATACTGGCCGAACGCGATGTTCACTCCCATCGCCGCCGTGCCGACGAACAGCACGATCGCGAGCGGAACGGCGACGATCCGCCGCCAGGTCGCTCGCCACAGCGATGCGAGCGCCAGGGCAACGCCGCCGAAGCCCCCGGCGATCCACATCCGCGTGGCGAACGTGAAGTCGACGCCGAAGAGATGCATGACGTCGCTGAGCAGCCAGGTGAGGGCGGCTCCGATCGCGGCACCGGATGCGGCGGCGACGAGTGCGGTGACGATCCACCGCGCGCGACGCCACCGTGTGCTCGGCCGCACGGCGAGCAGCAGGAGCGCGGTGACGGCGGCGGCCGAGAACACGACGACGACCGCCGGGCCGTGGAGGAGGTCGATGTCGAGCAGCGCGGTCACGCACTCACCGTAGTGCGGGGGAACAGGCGGCGCGCGCGTCTCCGTGTCGATGACGTCCTCGCGTGGGCGGACATGAGCAGCCCAGGCTGACGGGCGTTTCGACGGGCAACGTGGGTTGACCGGGCGGGCGGGGCGCAACGTGGGTTGAAAGATCCACGAAGTGCGACGTGGGTTGACCGGGTGGCCGGGGCGCAACGTAGGTTGACAAGTCCATCAAGTGCAACGTAGGTTGACGGCATGAAGTCGACACAGATCGCGGCGGTCGCCGCGGACATCACGGACCCGAGGGCGGGGCTTCGCGCGGTCGCGTCCTTGCGTGTGCTCGCCGACACGCTGGAGCTGCGACAGGTCGAGGCGGCCTTGCGGGCGGGGATGTCGTGGCAGGAGATCGCAGCGGCGCTCGGAGTGAGCCGGCAGGCAGCGCACAAGAAGCACGCCAAGCGGGTCGACCCGACCATCCCGAACCTCAGGAGGAACTCATGAGCAGATTCGTCCGTGCGGCGCAGACCAGCCAGGTTCTGTCGTCGACAGCATTGGAGGAGGCGTCCCGTCAGGGACTTCGCGAAGCCGACGTCGAGCACGTGTTCCTCGCGCTCGTCCTCTCCGACCAGATCGCGGGGCGGGTGCTGCGGGATCTGGGGATCGGGATCGACGATGCGCGTCGCGCGATCCGGGAGCAGCACGACGCCCAGCTCGCGTCGCTGGGCGTTCGGGCGGAGCTGCCGCACCCCGGCCGGATCGTGTTCCACGAGACGGACGGGTACGGATTCACCCCGCGCGCGGCCGACCTGCTCGGCCGGTCGGGCGGCGGGTCCCGCGAGGGGAGCGCGTCGCCTGTCCTTCGCGACCTCGTGGCGGAGCCGAGCGGGCTGATCGCCGACATCCTGCAGCGACTCGGCACGACACCGCACGACGTGCAGGAACTCCTCGATCGCGCGGACAGCGACGAGATCACCGTGCCGGCGCGGCCATCAGTGAGGGGGCGCGCCTTCGGAGTGCAGGAGACGTTCGTGCCCGCGCCGGTCGAGCAGGTCTGGGAGTTCCTCACCGACCCCGCGCGCGTACCGGAGTGGGAGGTGAGCGTGGGCTCGATCGAGGATGCGGGCCGGGATGCGCGCCCCGGAACGCTCTGGGAGGGTCGGGCCCCCGACGCTCGGCCCGATGGGAAGCCGGTGAAGATCGCCCCGAGGTTTCGTCGGCGTCTGATCGAGCTCGAGGTCGCGGAGCGTCCTCACCGCGCGGCGTGGACGTTCGCCTACCCCGATGCGCCGCGGAGCCGCCCCATCCTGACCGAGTTCGCCCTCGTCGAGACGACCGGCGGCACGCAGGTGACCGTCAGCATCTCCTGGACCCGGCCCGCCGGGTGGCGGCGTGCCGTCGGCATCCCGCTGCGTCCGCTGCAGAAGTTCGTGGTGTGGCTCCGGCTGTTCCAGACGGGCGGGGCGATCAGCAGAGCGTTCCGCTAGCCGCATCCGGGGGATACGCCGCGTCGGCGTGTGGTCCGGAGGCGCGTGATCGCGCGGCCGCGGACGCGGCGGGCGTCATCCTCGATGCCGTCGGCGTAGCCTCCCTCGGCGAGGGGCGCAATGGGGGGCGTATCCGCAGGTGGCTCGTCGAGACTTTCGGCACGACGCGCGGCTCGTCGACCCGACGAGACCGCCTCCCCCTGACGAAAGGCGATGTCATGACCGACGACACCCGCGAAGAACTCATCCGTCTGCTCAAGAAGTTCCGATTCGCGATGCTCACGACGATGACCGCCGACGGCAAGCACGTCGCTCACCCCCTCACGGTGCAGGAGCGCGAGTTCGACGGCGACCTCTGGTTCATCATCGCCGCGCGCTCGTCCAGCGTCGAGAACCTCCGCAGCCACAAAGAGGTCAACGTCTCGTTCAGCAGCGACAGCGCCTGGGTCTCGCTCACCGGCACGGCCGAGATCGTCGAAGACCGGGCCAAGCTCGAAGAGCTGTGGAGCCCCGCCGTCGACGCCTGGTTCGAGTCGGGTCCGAGCGACCCCAACGCCGCGCTGCTGAAGTTCACCGCCGAGGGCGCCGAGTACTGGCACAACACGAGCGGCAAGATCGTCCAGGCCATCGCCGCCCTCACCGGGCGCCGCGTCGAGGGCGACAACGCCACCGTCGATCTCTGAGCCGTCTGCGCTCACCCGGAACGCCGGTGCCCGTGTGGGCACCGGCGTTCCGTTCGCGTGGGCGACCCGCATCCGGATGGGTCGCGGCGGTTCACCCCCGAACGACCACCTCGTCGATCACCGCGCCCGACGCGGCGGTGCGCACGCCCACCTTGCCGGCGGCGAGCGTCGTCGGCGACGGGTTCGTCCAGCTCAGCAGCTTCTGGCCGTCGACCCAGCCGTCGACCGCGGTGCCGCGCACGTCGATGCGCACCGAGACGATCTCGCCGGGCGCCACCGACACCGACTGCGACGCGACGAGCGTGAGCGTGCCGGCGACCCGCGTGTACAGCTCGAGCTTCGACGTGGCGAGGTTCAGGCGCAGCATCAGGAAGTTCGCGCTGTCGGTGTAGCGCGCCAGCAGGCCGGCGTTGCCGTTCGCGGTGGTGACGGCCATCCGCGCGCTGACCGAGTAGTCGGTCCAGGCGGTCGATCCCGCCGACGCGATCGCCTCGCCCGACACGGCACCCTGGCGCAGCGCCCCGGGCACGCCGCCGACCGTCCACGCCCCGGTGACCGGCGCCCATCCGCCGAATCCTCCCGTCTCGAACGTCTCGCCCGAGAGGATGCCGCCGGCCGCGCCCTCGATCGCGCCGCGATCGGGCGCCGCGCCTGCGAAGAGCGGGCGGCCCGCGAAGTCCAGCCCGCCGTTCGATGCGATGCTCGCTCCCGCGTCGCGCGAGGGCGATCCCGCGCCGAGCGCGTAGGCCGCGGCCGCGTCGGCGATGGAGGTGGCCCCGCCCGGGGCGGCGAGGAGCGGATCGCTCGTGAGCTTGCCGGTGTGGGGCGCCGCCGACGAGTTGGCGCCGAAGAACGTGTTGTTGGCGTACACCGCGCCGCCGCCGATCGCGTACGTGCCGGACGCGGCGTTGACGAAGACGTTGTTCGTGTAGGTCGCCACCCCGGCGGAGTTCGAGGTGGTGAGCAGCCCCGTCTGGCCGGCGGAGCGGTAGAACACGTTGTTGTAGACCGCCAGGCTGCCCCCGCCGAACGGGATGCTGAACGCGGCGCCGGAACGATCGAGGTCGTTCTGCGAGATGTTGTAACGGAACACGTTGTTCGACGTGTCGTCCATCATGAGGAGCGTTCCGCCCTCGTTGTCGTGGCTGTAGTTGTACTGGTAGACGCTGTTCGACACCTCGACGTCGAAGTCCCACGGCTGGCCGTCGCCGTCGATGCGACGCGTGCGCGAGGCCTCGTTGTACTGGAACACCGCACCCGAGGTGTAGTACGCCCACTGGGCGGCGACCACGCTGACCGCGGGCAGATAGGTGACCACCGCCGTGTTGGCGTCGGTGTACTTCCCGATGCGGTCGGTGGTGTTGTACTCGATGAGCGGGTCGACACCGGCGCGCACGAGGATGCCGTCGCGGTGGATGCGCGTGACGGTGTTGCGGCGGATGACCACGTTGCTGAACGCGTCGTGCGTGCGGGTCCAGGTGGACCCGTCGAGCAGGGCATCCGTCATCGTCTGGATGCCGGTGTCGGCGACGTTGTCGACCGTGTTGCCCTGGATGAGCACGCCGTCCCAGGTGCTCTCGGGGTCGGCCGCGCTGGCCCGGCGCGCGTGGATGTTGATGCCTCCGGTGCGGCGGTCGCGCCCGAAGATGTCGTGGATGTCGTTGTTGAGGATCCGGATGCCCTGGAACGCTCCGCCTCCGGCGCCCGCGCCGAGGATCAGGATGCCGTTGCGCCGCATCGACGTGGTGTGCTGACCGCTCGTGATCTCGAGGTCGGAGATCGTCCAGTGCGATCCGTTCGTCACGCGCACGCCGAACCCCTCACCGCCCACGGCGGTGTTGCCGAAGTCGATCTTCGGCTTGGCGCCCGTGCCGTAGCGTCCGACGACGATCGGCTCCGCCGCCGTGCCCGACCCGCGCAGATCGAGGTACTGCCCGGTGAAGGTGCTGCCGGCCTTCAGCAGGATCCGGGTGCCCGGGGTGTGGACCAGGGCGTTCGCCATCGACAGCGACTTCCACGGCGCGCTCTCGCTCGTCCCGGCGTTCGTGTCGGCGCCGGCGGCCGCGTCGACGTAGTAGGTCGTTCCGGCGGCCGCCGCGGGGGAGGCGGGGACGGCCACGCTCAGTCCGATGACCAGCGCGAGCGCCGCGGTCGCGGCTCCGATGAACCTCTTCGTTCTCATGAGTTCCTCCTTGAACCGATGGGTGCTGCGTCCGTTCGTAACCGCTAATTCGTATAACTACAAGCGCGGGGTGAAGATTTGTCGTGGCGAGGCGGCGGAACAAGGGACCGAAACTCGTTCTTGCGACTTATACGTATCAGCGCCTATGCTCGGCTCAGCCCCGTCGAAGGAGACGACCGTGACCCGCCCCCGCATTCCCCGCCAGAGTGACATCGCCCGCCTCGCCGGTGTGTCGCAGGCGACGGTGTCGATGGTGCTCAACGACCGGGCGGCCGACAACCGCATCCCCGAGTCGACGCAGCAGCGCATCCGCGAAGCGATGGCCGAACTCGGCTACGTGCCGAACATCGCGGCCCAGTCGCTGCGCGGCGGCCGTAGCGGCCTGATCGGGGTGCACACCTTCGAGCGGGTCTTCCCGACCGCGCCCGACGACTACTACCGCGAGTTCCTCAACGGCATCGAGGAGCAGGCCGTCAACAGCGGCCTCGACCTGGTGCTGTTCGCCTCCACGCAGAAGCCCGACGGCACCCGCAGCATCTACGGCTCGGGCAGCAACCGCATGCGGCTGGCCGACGGCGCGATCATCCTCGGGTTCGAGAAGAACGACGACGAGATCCGTCGGCTCTCGGATGAGGGGTTCCCCTTCGTCTTCATCGGTCGCCGCGAGGTCGCCGGCCTCGACATCCCGTTCGTCACGGCCGACTACGCGGCCGCGATGGGCCCGGTCGTGCAGACGCTGGTCGACGCCGGGCACCGCAACGTCACCTACCTGGCCGCACCGCTCCGCGCCCTCGCGCAGCAGGAGCGCCTCGAGGGATTCGAAGCGGCGATCGCGAGCGCCGGCCAGATCCTCTCCCACCGCGTGGAGGTGCGTCCCGAGTCGGCGGTGACCGCGGATGTCGATCAGATCCTCTCCCACCGCGTGGAGGTGCGTCCCGAGTCGGCCGTGACCGCGGATGTCGATCAGATCCTCTCCCACCGCGTCGAGGTGCGTCCTGAGTCGGCGGTGACCGCGGAATGGGTAAACGACGTGCGCCGGGGCGGATCGACGGCGATCGTCGTCGAGACGTTCGACCTGGCGCGAGCGCTGGCCGCAGCGCTCGCCGACGCCGGCCTGGTCGCCCCGCGCGACCTGTCGGTGATCAGCCTGGACGCCGACCCGAGCGGCGGCGGCGCCTTCAGCCACGTGCGCGTGCCGCGGCGGGCCATGGGGCGTCGGGCCGTCGAGCTGCTGCTCGCGGTCATCGACGGCGCGGACGCGCCCACGCTCACCGAGCCGGTGCACTGCGAGCCGCCCGCGACCGACACCGTCGGCGCTCCGGCACCCGCCGCGCTCGCCTCCTCCGCCTGACGCCGACCGCCGCGCGCTCCCCGAACCCCTCCCGCACCGCATCCACTTATCATCACGCTCATCGCTTCGCTCATACCTCTAGCTAATACGAATAAGGAGACAACATGGACGTTCACTCCCTCGCTCGACACGGGCGCACCGCACGCCGCCGCCGCGGCTCGGCCCTGCTGCTGATCGGCGCCGCGACGGCGCTGGTCGTCAGCGGCTGCGCGGGTGGCGGCGGCTCGGGCGGCGACGAGGGCAGCGACACCCTCACCGTGTGGCTGCCCGGCACCAACCAGACCGAGATCGACCTGGTGACCAACACCATCGTCCCCGAGTTCGAGGAGCAGACCGGCGCCACCGTCGAGGTCACCTACGTCGACTGGGGCGACATCTCGACCAAGCTCAACTCGGCCTTCGCCGCCGGAACCGCCCCCGACATCTTCGGCCACGGACCCGCCGCGACCGCCGACTTCGTGGTGAACGACCGCATCCTGGATCTCGACGACCGCGTCGCCGCGATGAGCGAGGAAGACCAGGCCGACCTCGCCACCGCGCTCACCGGCGGACAGGTCGACGGGGTGCAGTACCTCATGCCGCTGTCGCTGCAGGGGTACCTCGTGATGTACGACGCCGACGCGTTCGCCGCGGCCGGGCTCGACCCCGACGCGCCGCCCACCACCTGGGAGGACCTCAAGAAGGCCGCCGACACCCTCACCGAGAAGGACGGCTCCGGCACCATCACGCGCTCCGGCTTCCTCGCGCCCAGCCAGGCGATCGCCCGGCAGCAGTCGTTCGCGACCTTCCTCTTCGGCGCGGGCGGCTCGCTCGTCAACGACGCCGGCACCGAGTCGACGTTCGCCTCGAGCGAGGGGGAGGAAGCGCTCGACTTCTTCGCCAGCCTCTACGGCGAGGATGCGGTCTCCGCCAACCTCGGCGAGGACTACCTGAACGCCCCCGCCGCGCAGCAGCCGCTCGTGCTCGGCTCGGCCGCGATGACGATCCAGGCGCCCTCGATGATGCAGCAGATCGTGGATGCGGCCCCCGACCGCGACCTCCGCGTCATGCCGGCGCTCTCGTTCGCGGGCAACGACCCCGCGGCCTTCGGCGGTGCCGGTCCCGGCCTCATGATCAACGCCGACGCGGCCGACCCCGACCTGGCGTGGAGCTTCATCGAGTTCATGCTGACGCCCGACATCAGCACCGAGTACACGCAGGGCACCGGCACCATCCCCGTGCGCGCCTCGGCCGCCGACAGCGAGTACGCCAAGAACAGCCCGATCATCTCGGCGTTCCTCGCGGAGTCCGAGAACCTGCGCGCGAACCCCAACGTCGTCGGATGGGTGCAGGTGCGCGACGCGCTCGACAAGCAGCTGGAACGCGCGCTCAACGGTGTCGCCGGCGTCGACGAGAGCCTCGACGAGGCCGCCGCCGAAGCCGACAAGATCCTCGCGGCGAACGGCTGAGGCCCGCCCCATGTCCTCCGCCGCTCTCGTCCCGGCAGGCGCCTCCGCAGCGTCTGCCGGGGCGACCCCGCCCCCGGGGTCGTCCTCCGGCCCGCGTCGGCGCCGTCGCTGGAGTCGCCCCGCGATCTTCGGGCTGCTCTTCGTGCTTCCCGCGGCGCTGTACATCGTCATCTTCCAGCTGATCCCGGTCTTCTACGGGCTCATCCTCTCGTTCACGACCTACAGCCCGTTGAGCCGGTCGGGGCCGGAGTTCACCGGCATCGACAACTACGCCGAACTGCTCGGCGACGCCGAGTTCGGCAACGCGCTGCTGGTGACCGGACGCTACGTGCTGCAGGTGCTGCCGCTCACCGTCGTGATCGCACTGCTCCTGGCGCTGCTGGTCAACCGCCCGTTCAAGGGCGTCGGTCTCTTCCGTTCCGCCCTGTACGTGCCGCACATCGTCTCGCTCACCGCGGTGAGCATGGTGTGGCTGTGGATGTACTCGCAGACCGGCCTGTTCAACGAGATCCTCGGATTCTTCGGAGCGCCCGCGCAGAGCTGGCTGCTCGACGCCGACTCGTCGCTCAACGCGGTCTCGGCGATGCGCATCTGGAAGGCGCTCGGCAGCAACATGGTGCTCCTGCTCGCGGGGCTCCAGTCGATCCCGCGGGAGCTGTACGAAGCGGCCCGCGTCGACGGCGCCGGGCGCTGGGCGTCGTTCCGCTACGTGACCCTGCCGGGGCTCCGGCCGATGCTCGTCTACGTCGTCGCGATGGACATCATCTACCTCGCGCAGGGCTTCGCCGAGATCTACGTGCTCACCCAGGGCGGTCCGCTCGGCAGCACCACCACGGTCAACTACCTCATCTACACCGAGGCGTTCCAGTACAACCAGATGGGATCGGCATCGGCCATGGCCTTCGTGCTCTTCGCCCTCATCATCGGCTTCTCGGTCCTCGCGGTCCGCGGCGTGATGGGGAAGCAGCGATGACCGCCGCCGCCTCCACCCGCCGCGCGAGCGCACTGCAGCGGATGCGACGCGGGCAGGGCCCGCGCGAACGGCGCGCGGGATCGATCATCACCCTGACCATCGTCACGGTGCTCGTGCTCGTGCCGTTCGCCTGGGTGATCTCGCTCTCGTTCACCCCGCCCTCCGAGGCCTTCGGCTCGGTCTCGCTGTTCCCGGCCAACCCGACGCTCGAGAACTACGCCACGGCGTTCTTCGACGCCGACCTGGCGCGGGCGCTGCTGAACTCCGGCATCGTCGGGCTCGTCACGGTCGCCACGAACTGCCTGTTCGCGGTGCTCGCGGGCTACGCGTTCGCGATGCTCCCGTTCCCCGGCAACAAGGCGCTGTTCTACACGCTCGTCTCGACCGCGGCCATCCCGATCTCGGTCACCCTCATCCCGCTGTTCCTCATGGCGCGCGGCATCCCGCTCGTGGGTGGCAACGACATCCTGGGGCAGGGCGGCAGCGGCCTGCTCGACACCTTGGCGGGCGTCATCCTGCCCTACATCGTGATGCCGATGAACATCTTCCTCGCCCGCCAGTTCTTCACCTCGGCTCCGCTGGAGCTCGGCGAGGCGGCGCGGATGGATGGGGCGGGCGAGCTGCGGATCTTCTTCAGCGTCTACCTGCCGCTGGCCAAACCGCTTATCGCCGTCGTCGCGATCTTCTCGTTCACCGGCGTATGGGACGACTTCCTCTGGCCGCTCGTGGTCACGTCGTCGCAGGAGGTGCAGACGGTGCAACTGGCGCTCGCCCGCTTCCTCGGCAGCGGCAACGTGCAGTACGGCCCGCTCATGGCCGGCACCGTCATCGCCACCGTGCCCGTGCTCATCGTGTTCCTCTTCAACCAGCGCAGCTTCATCTCCGGACTCTCGGACGGCAGCGTCAAGGGCTGACCGGAACCGTCCCGCTCCGCCTTCGATCCCCTCTGTTCTCCACTCCCTCGTTCGACCAGAAAGCGATCCGTCATGCCCACTCGCCACATCCAGGTGCCCTTCGCCGTCATCGGCGGGGGACTCGGCGGCACCGCCGCTGCCGTGACCGCCGCACGACTCGGCCTCCGCGTCGTGCTGACCGAACCCACCGACTGGCTCGGCGGGCAGCTCACGAGCCAGGGCGTGCCGCCTGACGAGCACGAATGGATCGACCGGCAGAGCATCTCGCCCAGCTACAGCGAACTGCGCGAACGCATCCGCGACCATTACCGCCGCGAGTACCCGCTCACCGAGCGCGCCCGCACCACCGTCGCCCTCAACCCCGGCGCGGGATTCGTGTCGCGGCTGTGCGCCGAGCCGCGGGTCGCGCATCTGGCGGTGCGGGAGATGACCTCGCCCCTCGAAGCGTCGGGGCTGCTGACGGTGCTGACAGAGCACGAGCCGGTGTCCGTCGACCGTGACGGCGAGCGGATCGTGGCGGTGCACCTGCGCGATCTGCGCACCGGTGACGAGGTGGTCGTGCACGCCGACGTCTTCGCCGACGCGACCGAGCTCGGCGACCTGCTCGACCTCGGCGGCGTCGCGCACGTGGTGGGCGCCGAGAGCGCGGGCGAGACGGGCGAGCTGCACGCGCCCGCCGTCGCCGACCCGCGCGATCAGCAGGCGGTCACCTGGTGCGCGGCGCTCGAACTGCGCCCCGGCGAGTCGCACGTGATCGACCGGCCCGCGAGCTACGACCGGTGGCGCACGAGCGTCCCCTCGTTCTGGCCCGGCCCGCAGCTGTCGTGGACCGACGTGCATCCGATCACCCTCGAGCGCCGCGAGCGCCCGCTCTTCGAGGGGACCCCGGAGGAGGCGATCGACAGCGACGACCTGGACCTGTGGCACTACCGCCGCATCCTCGCCCGCCGCATGATGACCGACGACTGGGCCGGTCACGACGTGACGCTCATGAACTGGCCGCAGATCGACTACTGGGACGCCCCGCTCGTGGGCGTGACGCCGGATGAGCAGCAGCTCGCCCTGCGCGAGTCGCGCGAGCTCACGCTCTCGTTCATCCACTGGATCCAGACCGAGGCGCCGCGCGCGGATGGGGGAGCCGGCTACCCCGAGCTCGCCCCCCGCGGCGACGTGATGGGAACGGTCGACGGGCTCGCGAAGGCCGTCTACGTGCGGGAGTCGCGGCGCATCCGCGCCCTGTTCACCGTGACCGAGCAGCACATCGGGCGCGAGATGCGCGGGGAGGGGGCGGGGTCCGCCGTCTTCGGCGACAGCGTGGGCATCGGCTTCTACCGGATCGACCTGCATCCCTCGACGGCGGGACGCACCTACGTCGACATCGACTGCTTCCCGTTCCAGATCCCCCTGGGCGCCCTCATCCCGCAGGACACGGTGAACCTGCTGGCGGCGAACAAGAACATCGGCAGCACCCACATCACGAACGGCGCGTACCGGCTGCACCCCGTGGAGTGGTCGATCGGGGAGGCCGCGGGCGCGCTCGCCGTGTTCTGCGCCACGAGCGGGCGGCGCCCCGAGGACGTGCACGCCGACCCGGTGCTCCGTGCCGACTACCAGCGACTGCTGAGCGGCCGCCTGGGCATTGCGCTCGCGTGGGATGACGAGATCCGCACCGGAGGCTCGCGCAGCGCCGCGGTGGTCACCGCCCGCTGAGGCCCGGCCTGCTCGCCGGGCTCCGGCGGATCCCCGTCGCGCCGCAGGGGATCAGTCGGCGTCGGGGCTCGCGACCAGGCGCGTGCCCCAGGGGTCGCTGAACCGCAGGGCGCGGCCGTCGTCGGCGCCCGCGATGCCGTGGAAGCGCAGGCGATCGGCCAGCGACTCCACGTCGTCGCGGGTCGGCAGCGCCAGGCGCACGTCGCCGAGTCCCAGTGAGGCTGCGCGCGGCCCCGCGCCCGCGCTCTGCCAGGTGTTCGCGCCGATGTGGTGGTGGTACCCGCCCGCCGACAGGAACAGTGCCGAGTCCATCTCGAACGTCACATCGAACCCGAGCGCGTCGACGAAGAAGCGTCGCGCGGTGGGGATGTCGCCCACCTGCAGGTGCACGTGCCCGATCGCGGCAGACGGGCCCGCATCGGCCGCGTCGGGGTCGAACCACCGCCCGAGGAACGCGTTGGGGTCGAGGGGGAGCGTGCCCATCCTCACCGAGCCGTCGGGATTGTGCGTCCACTCGGCGCGCGGCCGATCGCGGTACAGCTCGAGGCCGTTGCCCTCGGGGTCGTGGAAGTAGAACGCCTCGCTCACGAGGTGATCGGCGCTGCCCTCGTAGAGCGCGCCGGCGCGCTGCGCCATCGACGCGAGCGTGGTGGCGAGACGCCGCTCATCCTCGAACACGATGGCCGTGTGATAGAGCCCCGCGCCGTTCCGGTCGCGACCGGGGAGGTCCTTCTGCTGACGCAGCACCATGATGGGCAGGCCTGCGCGGCCGAGCGTCGTCGTGGCGCCGGACTCGTCGAGGATGTCGAGGGTCACCGCGTCGCGGTAGAACGCACTCATCGCGTCGAGGTCGTGCACGAGCAACTCGACGGTGTCCATCCGGGTCGCGTCGGGAGCGGCTCCCGCCGTGGGCGCCGGGGTCGCCAGCCAGCCCGGCGTGCCGGCGTTCACGCGGCGGCTCCGCGAGAAGCGGGCGTGCGGCGAGCGGGCGCGGGGGTTCCGGAGGAGGTGTCCATGGTGTCGATCCATCCACGAGTCAAGAAGGTTGTTGCTACAAGTAACGCTACGATGGTGCCATGGAATTCCCGGTGCCGCGGATGGATGAGCGGGAGTCCCGCGCCTGGCGCGGACTCGTCGGCGTCCTCCAGCTGCTGCCCGCCGCCCTCGACACCGAGCTGCAGCGGGATGCGGGCATCACGCACTTCGAGTTCAGCGTGCTCACGGCGCTCCGGTTCTCGCCCGACGCCACCCTGCCGATGACGGAGCTCGCCACGACCACCGTGGCGACCCTGCCCCGACTCTCGCACGTGTGCGCCCGGCTCGAGAAGCGCGGGCTCATCGCGCGCGTCCGGTCGGACGTGGATCGCCGCGTGACGCTCGTGCGCCTCACCGGGGAGGGGCGACGCACCCTCATCCATGCGATCCCCGAGCACATCGCGACCGTGCGGGCCCTCGTCGTCGACGCGCTGAGCCCCGCGCAGCTGGACGCGCTCGCGGAGATCTCGGCCACGATCACGGCACGGATCCGGCCTGCCGCGGACCCGGCGTGAGCCCCGGGCGGCGGGGGCCGGCGGGAACGCCGAGTGGAATCCGACCGATTCATTAGCATAGGCTTGCCTTACATGCGCCGGAGGCCGTGTCGTTCCGACAGGACCCTCGCGCATCCCCGTGGTCCCCCCTCCCGTTCGTCACGGACATCTCCCCGTTCGTCAGAAAGGCCGCTGTCGTATGCGCTCTCGCCTGTCCTCCCGTCGTTCGATCCCCGCGGCGGTGGCCGCGATCCTCGCCGCCGTCGCCCTGACCGCCTGTTCGGGAGGCGCCGCGGCCACCGGTGAGACCCCCGCGGCATCGGCCGACGCCGGCACCCACGAGATCACCCACGCGCGCGGTGTCACCGAGGTGCCGAGCGACCCGCAGCGGGTCGTCGTGCTCGAGCCGCTCGAGCTCGACACCGCCGTCGCCCTGGGGATCACCCCCGTGGGCGCCGCCGTCGCGAGCAACGTGAGCGGTGTGCCCGCGTACCTCGACGCCGCCGACGTCACGCCGGTCGGCACGGTGCCCGAGCCCGATCTCGAGGCCATCGCGGCGCTCGCCCCCGACCTGATCCTCGGCACCGAGGCGCGCCACTCCGCGCTCTACGACCAGCTCGACTCCATCGCCCCCACCGTGTTCATCGCGACCCAGGCCGACCCGTGGCGCGACAACGCGCTGCTGATCGGCGAGGCCCTCGGGCGCGAGGACGAGGTGCAGGGACTCCTCGCCGACGTCGACGACCGCTGCGCGGAGATCGCCGACGAGTTCGCCGTCGACGGGCAGACCGCCCAGCTCGTGCGCCCCCGCGACGAGACGACCCTCAGCCTCTACGGCCCCACCTCGTTCGCGGGCAGCCTGCTCGAATGCGTCGGTTTCACGATCCCCGAGCAGGACTGGGCCGACGGCCTGCAGGCCGACATCTCGCCCGAGAACATCCTCGACGCGCGCGCCGACCACGTGTTCGTCACCGCGACGGATGTGGCCGACGAGACGAGCATCCCCGCCGCCATCACGCAGAACAGCGGCGAGTTCCCGTCGGTGACCCTGGTCGACACCAGCTACTGGGTGTCGGGCGTCGGCCCGCTGGGCGCGCAGAAGGTGCTCGACGACATCGAGCAGTTCCTCACCGACAACCGGTGACGACCCTCGCACGCAGAACGGTGCGGCGGGCCGGTGCCCGTCGCACCGTTCTCGGCGTGGCGGCGATCACCGCGGCGCTGGTCGTCGCGGTGGCGCTGTCGCTGGCCATCGGGGCGAACCCGCTCTCCCTCGGCACCGTGCTCGACGCGCTGTCGGGCGGCGGTGACGCCGAGGCGCGCTACATCGTCATGGAGCTGCGGGTGCCCCGCACCCTGGCCGGGATCGCCGCAGGGGCGGCGCTCGGCGTCGCGGGCGCGCTGATCCAGGCGTTCACCCGCAACCCGCTCGCCGACCCCGGCATCCTCGGCGTCAACGCCGGCGCCGCCTTCGCGGTCGCGCTGGGGGTCGCCTTCCTCGGTCTGCGCGATGCGTCGTCGTTCGTGTGGCTCGCCTTCCTGGGTGCGCTCGTCGTCACCGCGGCGGTCTACCTCATCGGGTCATCGGGGCGGGGTGCCGCCGACCCCATCCGTCTCACGCTGGTCGGCGTCGCGCTGGGCGCCGTCTTCTCGGGGCTCACCACCGGGATGACGCTGAGCAACCCCGATGCGTTCGACGCCATGCGCAGCTGGAACGCCGGGTCGCTGTTGGGCCGCGGCCTCGACGTGCTGCTGCCGATCATGCCGTTCATCCTGGCCGGGCTCGTGATCGCGCTCGCCCTGGCGCCCGGGCTCAACGCGCTCGCCCTCGGCGACGACGTCGCCCGCGCGCAGGGTGCGCCCGTGCGCGTCATCCGCATCGGCGTCGTCGTGGCGGTGACGCTTCTGGCGGGAGCGGCGACCGCGCTCGCCGGCCCCATCGCCTTCGTGGGCCTCATGGTGCCGCACGTCGCGCGGTGGGTGTTCGGCGTCGACCAGCGCGCCATCATCGCGGTGTCGATCGTGATGGCGCCCGTCGTCATCCTGGTCTCGGACGTGCTGGGCCGCGTCATCATCGCCCCCGCCGAGATGCCGGTGGGCATCGTCACCGCCTTCGTCGGCGCCCCCGTCCTCGTGGCGCTCGCCCGCCGCCGACGCGTGAGCGGGCTGTCGTGACCGCCCCGTCCCCGCTGGATGTCGGCTACCGGCGGATGCTGCTGCGCGTGGGTCCGGTAGCGGTGCCGCTGCGGGCGCGGAGCCTCGCGGTGGGCGCGGTGCTCGCGGCCGTCACGCTCGCGCTCGCCGTGCTCTCGCTGGGGATGGGGTCGTACGCGCTCAGCCCGGAGGCCGTCGTGCGCGTCCTCGGCGGCGAGGGCGCGGCGCTCGATCGCACCGTCGTCCTGGAATGGCGCCTGCCGCGCACCCTCGCCGCGATCACCCTGGGCGCGCTGCTCGCGATCGCGGGCGCGCTGTTCCAGACCGTGACGCGCAACCCGCTCGCGAGCCCGGACATCCTGGGGCTCTCGAACGGCGCCTTCACCGGCATGCTCCTCGCCCTCACCGTCTTCTCGGGCGGCTGGCCGCAGCTCACGATGGGCGCGGTCCTCGGGGGCATCGCCACCGCCGCCGTCATCTGGGCGCTGTCGCGGCGCGACGGCGTGCAAGGGTTCCGGCTCATCGTGATCGGCATCGGCATCTCGGCGATGCTCGCCTCGCTCAACACGTGGATGCTGCTGCAGGTCGAGCTCGAGACGGCGATGTTCGCGTCGGCGTGGGGCGCGGGAACCCTCAACGGCGTCACCGGCGCACCGCTCGGCGGTGCGCTGCTCATCGCCCTCCCGTTGCTCGCGGTCCTCGTGGTGCTGGCGCCCCGACTGCGTCAACTCGACCTGGGAGACGACGTGGCGGCCGCCACCGGTGCGCGCCCCGCCCTCGTGCGCTCCACCGCGCTGCTGGTCGCGGTGCTGCTCGTGTCGCTCGCGACCGCCGTCATCGGACCGGTGGCCTTCATCGCTCTCGCCGCGCCGCAGATCGCCCGCCGCATCGCGCGCACCCCCACGCTGTCCCTGCCGCTGTCCGCCCTCGTCGGCGCGCTGCTGCTGCTCGGCGCCGACATGATCGCCCAGCATCTGCTGCCGGTCGCCCTGCCCGCCGGCGTCGTCACCGTCTCGGTGGGCGGCATCTACCTCGTCGTCACGATCATCCAGGAGATCCGCCGCCGTGTCTGACAAGCCTGTGTCTGAGAACCCCGACCCCCGGATGCCGGCCGACGCGGCCCGCCTCGTCGCCGAGGACATCACGCTCGGCTACGACCGCACCGACATCGTGAGCGACCTGAGCGTCCGGATCCCGGACGGCTCGTTCACGATCATCATCGGCCCCAACGCGTGCGGCAAGTCCACGCTGCTGCGCGGCCTGTCGCGGCTGCTCGGCCCCACCCGCGGCAGCGTCCTGCTCGACGGACGCGCCATCTCCTCGTACCCCGCCAAGGAGGTGGCGCGGCGTCTCGGGCTGCTGCCGCAGTCGGCGCTCGCGCCCGACGGAATCACCGTGGCCGACCTCGTGGCCCGCGGCCGCTACCCGCACCAGCGCCTCATCCGGCAGTGGTCCGAGGCCGACGAGCGCGCGGTGGTCGACGCGCTCGAGGCCACCGGCACGCGCGACCTGTCGGCGCGCCTGGTCGACGAACTGTCGGGCGGGCAGCGCCAGCGCGTCTGGGTCGCGATGGTGCTGGCGCAAGAGACCGACATCCTGCTGCTCGACGAACCCACGACGTACCTGGATGTGGCGCATCAGGTGGAACTGATGGAGCTCTTCGCGCGTCTCCACCGCGAGGGCCGCACAGTCGTGGCCGTGCTGCACGACCTCAACCACGCCGCACGCTACGCGAGCCACATCATCGCGATGCGCGACGGGCGGATCGTCGCCGAGGGCGCCCCGGCCGACGTGGTGACCAGTGAGCGCGTGGCCGAGGTCTTCGGCCTGGCGAACGTGGTCATCCCCGACCCGGTCACCGGCGGCCCGCTGGTGGTGCCGCTCGGCGCGCACCCGGCACCCGCAGCCCTCGATCCGGCTGCGCGCCCGGATTCGCAGGGGTCCGCGGCGCTCGGCCCGGCGAAGAGCACACCGTAATGGGCGACGCCGCGCGACCGTGGGAGTACAGCGCGTTCACCGTCCGGGTGGGAGCCCTCCGCCGGCTGAGCCCCGGGTTCCTGCGGCTCACCCTGGTGGGCCCCGCCCTCGTCCACTTCGCGGCGTGGGGTCTCGACCAGCGCATCAAGCTCGTGCTGCCGACGCCCGACGGTCGCCCCGCGGGCGACGTCGGTCTGCGGGACGAGCCGACCCCGCACCCCTCGCTCTGGTACGCGCGGTGGAAGCAACTGCCCGAGGCCGAGCGAGCGGTGCTGCGCACCTACACGCCGTCGGCGATCCGGGCGGAGCAGGCAGAGATCGACGTGGACGTGGTGCTGCACGAGCCACCCGGCCCTGCATCGACCTGGGCGGCCGCGGCGCAGGTCGGCGACGAGCTCATCGTCACCGGCCCCGACGCGCGCCAGGGATGGACCGGCTACGGGCTGCACTGGCACCCGGGTGATGCCCGCCGGTTCCTGCTCGTCGGCGACGAGACGGCGTTCCCCGCGCTGGCCAACATCCTCGTGGCGCTGCCGGCAGGGGCGACCGGCACCGTGCTGATCGAGGCCGGCGATCCGGCCGACGACATCGTGACCGCGCATGCTCCCGACGGCATCACCGTGCGGTGCGTGCCCCGCGGCGACGTCGCCGGTGTCGCGCTCGAGCGCGCGGTGGAGGAGTGGGGGAGCGCGCTCCCGGCGGCGCCGGACGAGTCCTTCTACGCCTGGCTGGCCGGCGAGTCCGGTGCCGTCACCCGCATCCGCCGCCACCTGACCGGCGAGCTCGGGGTGCCCAAGGAGCGAGTCTCGTTCCTCGGCTACTGGCGCCTGGGCGGACCGCTCGTCGGTTGAGCAGTGCCCGCGGCGGCGCGATCAGGGCGTGAGGGTGAGCGTGTCGCCGGACCAGACCAGCGCGCCGTCGTCGGTCAGCGCCAGCGCGGCGGGACCGGTGGCCGCTGCATCCGCGGCGCAGGCAGGCAGGCCGCCCGCCGCCGTCACGACGAGTCCCGCGCAATCGGACGACGTGGTGGCGGTCGTGGCGCCGTCCGCGGCGACCGCGAGCGCCTGGGTGGCCGTCGCGATCGGTTCCCACGCGTCATCGATCCAGAGGCTCGCGGTGCCGTCGCAGATGAGCGCCACCGTCGCGCCCTCGGCGCGCACGCCCCACGGTGTCTCGCAGGGGGCGGCGACGCTCTCGCCCCGGATGACGAGGCGCCCCGTGGCCGCCGGGTCGACGTAGGTGGCGGCGGCGAGGGTGTCGGCGTTCGGCTCCCAGAAGCGTCCCTGCGTGAACGTGCGCAACGCCTGCACCTGGCAGGAGGAACCCGTGAGGGCGGTGACCTGCGCCTCGGTGCCGGCGAACGCATCCACCGACAGGATCTGTCCGATGCCGAGGTAGCGGGGCGTCACATCGCTCCACGTCGCGCCGCCGTCGGTCGAGCGCTCCAGCAGCGGTTCCACCGATCCGCAGTCGCCGGCGGTCGCACGCCACATCGCGCCCGTGCCGACCGACAGGAAGCGCTCGGCGGCGCCGGGGACGGTGACGGTCGCGATGGGCGCGGCCGACGGAGGGGAGGAGGGCGCGGTGGTCTCCGGCCCGCTCGTGAACGTCGGCACCGGCCGGGTCGTGGCGGGCGCCGTGCTGCCGCGCACATGGGCGACAGCGAGCCAGACGAGCGCGATGACGCCGACGATGAGCACGACGACCAGGGCCACCGAGAGCAGTCGGCGGGTGCGCCGTTGTGCGGGTGTTCGTGAAGACATCGCGCCGGATCCCCCTCCGATCGTGGTGTCGTGCTGAGGGCAATGTTAGCCCGAGCCCCGCGATGCGCCGAGCCCTCCACAGGGGCGCGCCGGCTCAGGCGGCGTCGGAGAGCCCGATCTCACGGGGCTCCGGGCGAGCGATGTGGGGCGCCGCGCGGCGGAAAGCGATGATGCGCAACCACGCCCAGGCGTCGTCGCCGGGGGAGTAGGTCGATGCGCGCTGCCAGACGTCGACGAACGCCTGCTCGAGGATGCCGGCGTGCGCGGCCTGGTCGGGCACGGCGCGCGTGATGAGCGCGTAGACCCGCGGCGAGACGAGGTCGTAGACGGCGGCCAGGGCGCCCTCGTCGCCGCGGGCGACCTCGCCGAGCAGGCGCGCCAACGTGGTCTCGACGGCGTCGTCGATCAGGCGCGCCCGTGACGTCTCGTCGGCATCGGCGGCCGCACTGTCGACAGGAGCCTGAGTGGGGAGCAGGGTCATCGTCTCAGAGGTGCGGGGCCAGGACGCCGGCGGTGAGCGCGAGCGACAGCGCGGCCGCGCCCATCACGGTCGCCGTGGTGGCCATCGACCGCAGGCGGCGCTCGCGCCGGCGGATGTTGCGGGGCGTCTCGACCGTGTCGAGCGACAGCTGCGCCGCGGTGAGCGTCGTGAAGAGGCCGATGGGCGTGCCCTGGGCGTCGCGGGCGACGAAGCCGGCCGCGACCGCGTCGACGCTCCCGAGGAACG
Source organism: Microbacterium sp. NPDC089189 (assembly GCF_040685095.1). Taxonomy (NCBI): domain Bacteria; kingdom Bacillati; phylum Actinomycetota; class Actinomycetes; order Micrococcales; family Microbacteriaceae; genus Microbacterium; species Microbacterium sp. NPDC089189. The sequence goes on along the minus strand of NZ_JBFBHG010000004.1, from coordinate 154,683 downwards.
CGCCCTCGGCGTTGGCGACCCAAAAGCCGTCGTCGACGCGGGCCCAGACGGCGCGTGCGCGGCGGTCGGGGGCGTCGACGACGCTGGGGGGAGCGGAGAGCGTCATGCCGCGACTCCGGCCATCGCCACGGGCGTCGCGGAGGCGGGTGCCGTCGCCGCGGGCTCGATGTCGAGCGTGAGGCCGCCGCTCGAGCTCGCCCGCTCCGACATCACGCGCAGACGCGCGGGGTCGAGGGTCTCGGGCTCGACGCCGTCGAAGGCGAAGCGCAGCGGGATCGCCGACTGCATCCAGATGGTCGTGCGCCCCGGGGTGCCGTCCGCATCGCTGCGCCAGCTGACCGTGAAACTCTCGTTGCGACGGAGCTTGGTGGTCGTGACGATCTTGAGGTGCGCGAGCACGTCGTCCGGGATCACCATTCCCTCTGCCGCGTTGCCGTAGAACAACTTGCCCATGGCTTACTCCTTCATGTTTCCGTACCGCTTGAATCTCAATCTACTCGAAAAGTAACTAGTTCACCTAGCTATTCTTTTTGTAGTACAGTTCGAGGTCGGACGACGAACGAAGGAGCGACATGGTCTTCCCCACCGAAACCGAAGCCGATCGCATCGCGGGCGACGCCGGAGACTCTCGCGAGAAGCGTGAACGGGCGATCGCGGTCCTCGACGCCCTGCGCCTCTACCGCGCGGCGGAGAGCGCCATGCGTCGGCGCACCCGCGAGTCCATGTCGATGACCGAGAACGACCTGCTCCTGCTGCGCTATCTGCTGCGCGCGCAGTCGCAGGAGCGCCCCGTGACCCCGGGGGATCTCGCCCGCTACCTGGGTGTGTCGACCGCATCCATGACGGCGATCGTCGACCGTCTCGAAGCCTCGGGGCACGTGCGCCGCGAGCCCCACCCCAGCGACCGTCGCCGTCTGCTCGTGCACACCACCGAGCACGCCGACGCCCAGGTGCGCGCCACTCTGCACCAGATGCACGAGCGGATGTTCGCCGCCGTCGCCGACATGCCCCCGGAGAACACCGAGATCGTGCTGCGCTTCCTCGCCCGTGTGCAGGATGCCGTCGACGCGGTGGACGCGGAGTAACCTCGCGCGTCGTCCCGCGGTTCTCGCGTCTGCCGGGGAGAATCCCAGCGGTCGTCGCCGTGCGTCGCGCCGCCCTTTGGGCGCGGGTTTCTCGAGCTGAGCGCGGGCTTCTCGATCTACTCGCGTCTGCCGGGGAAGAATCCCAGTAAAAGAGCGTGCAGGAGCGGGGCGAGCGAGACCCACATCAGGACCGCGCCGAAGACCGCGTCCTCGGCGCGCAGGAGCGCACCCGCGATGAGCAGAGCCGCGAAGAGCAGCGCCGACAGCAGGCGCCGCGCGAGACGTTCGAGCCGCGACATCCGCCGCTCGACGCGGGTCAGGTCGACCGTGAGGCGCCCCTCTTCGAGCCGCGTGATGACGCCGTCGATGCGACCAGGCAGCCGCCACGCGGTGCCCATCGTCGACATGGCCTGCCGGGCGGCGTCCTGCACGACGTTGCCGCTCTCCTCGCGGAGCAGCCGCGCCGAGTACGGCTCGATGGCATCCCACACGTTGAAATCGGGATCGAGCGAGCTGCACACCCCCGACGTCAACGACAGGGCGCGGATGATGAGCAGGAAGTTCTCGGGCAGCTGGAACGGGAGCGTGCGCACGACATCGCCGAACTCGACGGCGAAATCGCGGAACTCGCGCGGGTCGACGTCGCGGAGCTCCGCGAATCCCATACCGCCGAAGCGGGCGAAGAGCTGGGTCATCGCGCGCTCGAGCTCGGCGGTCTCGGCGCTCGGCAGCAGCACGCCGATCTCGCGGATCGCGTCGACGAGGCGCCGGCCGTCGCGCGCGGCGGCCGCGATGAGCGCGGTGCGCAGGCCGCTGCGCAGCGTGGTCGGGATCTCGCCCATCATCCCGAAGTCGATGAAGGTGAGCCGCCAGCGGGGCGCATCGCCGGTCGCCTCGCCGGTTGCGGGGAGGGGCGTCACGAACACGTTGCCGGGATGCGGGTCGGCGTGGAAGAAGCCGTGGGTGAAGACCTGGTCGAACATCACCGACGCGAAGGTCGCCGCGACCTCGGACGGATCGATCCCGGCCGCCCGGAGGGCGGTGACGTCGTTGAGCTTGATGGCGGTGACGTCGGCGAGCGTGAGGACGCGTCGCGTCGTGCGCTCCCAGACGATCTCCGGCACGGACACCCGTGCGTCATCCGCGAAGTCGGCGCCGAACCTCTCGGCGTTCGCGGCCTCGTGGAGGTAGTCGATCTCCTCCAGGCTCGTGTGCGCGAACTCCTCGAGAAGCGCGGGCATGTCGACGCGATCCGACACAGCGCGCACCCGGCTGAGCCACACCGCGACCTTGCGGAGCGCGGCCAGATCCACATCCACGATCGTGTCGATCCCGGGTCGCTGCACCTTGAGGACGACTTCGGTGAGCCCGGTGTCGGCGGCGTCCTGCGCGCCGAGTCGGGCGCGGTGCGCCTGACCGAGGGATGCGGCCGCCACCGGCACGGGGTCGACGTACGCGAACGCGCGCTCCAGTGGCACGCCGAGCTCGGCCTCGGCCAGCACCCGGATCTGGTCGAACGGCACCGCCGGCACTTCGTCCTGCAGCCCCTCGAGCTCGGCCGTGATCTCGGGAGGGAGCACGTCGAGGCGCGACGACATGAACTGCCCGACCTTGATCATGAGGCCGCCGAGGTCGATCGCCAGCACGTGGAAGCGCTGCGCGATCCGCTGCATCCGTGCACTCCTGCCGCGGGCGGCGAGCCGTTCCAGCCCCACGCGGGGGAGGAACAGCTCGTACCACCACGACTGCGCCAGGTACCGGGCGGCGAATCGGAGGATCCGCCGGTACCGGGCGCGCGCCTGCGGCGGGCGGGCCTGCGGTGCGGTCGTGCGCCGGGCCGCGGAAGCGGCGGAGGCGGCGGGCATCGCGTGGTCGGGCGCCGAGGAGTCCCCGCGCCGACCGGCCTGCGGCACCGTCAGTCCTGCGCGAGGATCGCGTACAGCTTGCGGCGGGCGTCGTCGAGCACGTCGACGGCCTGCTGCACCTGCTCGGGCGAACCGATCGAGCCGACCTGCGACGCCGCGTGCGCGAGTTCCATGCCGGCCTTCGGCAGGGCGCTGACGCGGCCGCTGTTCTTGAGTCCCGGGGTCTCCCACGGGGCGGGCTTCTCGCCGGCGACGTCGGCCTCGATGCGACCGTCCTCGGTGAGCGAGTAGGTCTTCCGGCCGTTGGACTCCTCGGCGGAGATGAGTCCCTCATCCGTCAGGAGCTGGAGCGTCGGGTAGACCGAACCGGCGCTGGGCTTCCACGCGCCGCCGCTGCGGTCGGAGATCTCGCGGATGATCTGGTAGCCGTGCATGGGCTGCTCGGCGAGGAGCGCCAGGACGGCTGCGCGCACATCGCCGCGCCCCATCCGCGTGCCGACCCGCTGGTCGAACGACGACTTCAGCTGATCCATGGCCTGGAAGATGCCGTCGACGGGGAAACCCGCGCCGAAGCCGCGGCTTCCCGAGCCGAATCCACCGGTGAACGAACCACTCATGATGACCTCCTACGGTCGTGAACGATACTTCACGATATATCGTTCACTCTTGCGCGTCGAGGGGTCGGACCGCGTTCATCGGGACCTCCCAGCAACCGCGCGGCCGGGCTGCGCGTGACGCGCGCGCCACCGCATCCCCTCGACAGGAGAAATCCCGCCGGAAGGAGGATGCGGTGGCATTTCTCCTGCGGACGGGATTGTCTCGGGGCGGGGCGGGGCGTCGGCCGCGGGCTCAGAGGCCGAGCTGATCGACGCCGTCGTTCTGCTCGCCGGTGCGCTGCGGGCCGCGGGTCTTCGCCGCCTTCGGGGCCTTGGCCGGCTTCGCCGCCTTGACGGGCTCGGGTGCGCCGTAGGTTCCATAGCCGCCGTAGCCGTACCCGTAGCCGTAGCCGTAGGCATCCGGGCCGCGCGTGGGCACCATCGTCATGATGATGCCGCCGACCTTGGCCTCGACGGTCTCGAGCGCCGTGAGCGCGCCGTCGAGCTGGCCCGTCGTGGTGCGACCGGCGGCCACCACCAGGAGGGCGCCGGAGGTCTGCTTGGCGAGGATGGCGGCGTCGGTGACCGGCAGGAGCGGGGGAGCGTCGAGCAGGACGACGTCGAAGTCGCGCGAGATGGCCTCGAGCAGCTGACCCATCTGCTTCGAGCCGAGCAGCTCGCTGGGGTTCGGCGGCACCTTGCCCGCGGGCAGCACGAACAGCGGGCGCTTGCCCCAGGGCAGCATGACGTCGCCCACCTTGGCGCGGCCGATGAGCACGTCGGTGAGACCGGCGCCGCCCTCGGTGCCGAGGTATTCCGACACCTTGGGCTTGCGCAGGTCGGTGTCGATGAGCGCGACGCGCTTGCCCGCATCCGCCAGGGCGATGGCCAGGTTCACCGTGGTGGTGGACTTGCCCTCGCTCGGGATGGAGGAGGTGACGACGAAGGTGTGGCCGCCGTCCATCTCGATGAACTGCAGGTTGGTGCGCAGCGACCGGAATGCCTCGGAGCGGGGGTTGTACGGGTCGGCGTGCAGGATGAGCGGGCGTTCCTGGGCCTTCGGGTCGAAGGGGATGGCGCCGAGGATCGGGCGATCGGTGAGGCCCGAGATATCGCGGACCGTGCGCACCTTGGTGTCGAGCACCGTGCGCAGCACCGCCACGCCGATGCCGACCGCCAGGCCGATGAGCGCGCCGAGGGCGAGGTTCAGAGGCACGTTGGGGCTGACCGGCACGTTGGTGGGCAGCGCCTGCTGCACGATCGTGACCTTGACGGGGCTGACGTCGGCCGCGTTGGGGGTCTCGAGCTCCTCGATGGCCGAGCCGAGGCTGGCCGCGAGGGCGTTGGAGATATCGGCCGCGAGCTGCGGGTCGGCGTTCTCAACGGCGATCTGCACGACCGTCGTGTTGAGCTGTGCCGATGCCGACACGGTGCCGCTCAACTGTGCGGCGGTGAGGTCGAGGCCGAGCTCCGCGATGACGGGCTCGAGCACGATCGGGCGGTTGACGAGGCTGACGTACGTCGTCACGCGCTGCTGCGCGAAGGCGGATCCCTGCTGCAGTTCCTGGACGGCGCCAGAGGTCTGCGTCGAGACGAACACGGCGCTCTCGGACTGGTACAACGGCGTGCGCGACAGGGAGAACGCGGCTGCCGCGCCCAAACCGACCAGCGTCGCAACGACGATGATGAGCCAGTTCTTCCGAAGCACTCGGATGTAATCGCTGAGCTCCATGACGCCTCTCAGGTCGGGGGGTATCGGATTCATCCTGCCACAGCGGGTGTTACGCGCCGGTGACGGTGTGTGCGCGGCGTCACGATCGCGTCGGCGGCGTTCCCGTCCGGCGATGATCCCGGCCGCCGTCGTGTTCGGGATGAGAGTGGCATGGGTGCCGGGAGAGGCGCTCCGCTGCGCCGTACCGGCCTCCGTTCAGGGTATTTCTCCGTTCTCCGAATGTCGGACATGCCTCTCCATGCGGCAGAATCGTCCTGCGCGTCCCGAAACGCGTGCTGGTGCGCATGCACCCGGTCGCCCGACCCGATGGGACGAACCACCATGTCCGACTCCGCTGAGCTCGAGAGCGTGCCCTTCGGCGCGCCCACCGGCGCCGCCGAGCCCGCGGCGCCGATCGCGATCGACACCGCGCGGGCCGCGGCGTCGGCCGCAGCTGCGCCGGCCGTGGCCGACTGGACGGCGCAGGTCACCTCCGTCGCCATCGTGCATCTGGACCGCGACGGCTGCGTCATCGGCTGGAATCCCGGCGCCGAGCGCCTGAAGGGCTATACCGCCGAGCAGATCGTCGGCTCCTCCTTCACGCGCTTCTACCGCGCCGAGGACCGCGAGCGCGGTCTGCCCGCCCAGTTGCTCGCGATCGCCGCCGAGCGCGGATCGGTCGAGGACAACGGATGGCGCGTGCGTGCCGACGGGCGCCAGTTCTGGGCGCACGTCGTGATCACCGCGCTGCGCGACGCGTCCGGTGACGTCGTCGGGTACGTGAAGATCGTCACCGACCTCACCGCGGCGAAGGCGCGCGAGGACGCGGAGTTCACCTTCATGCGTGCGTTCGCCCACGACTTCCTCTCGCCGATCACCGCGCTCCGCGGCTACGTCGACCTTCTCGCCGAGTCGCCGTTCGGCGCGGGAGACGCCCTGGAGCGCATCTCGACCGTCACCGACCATCTCGCCACGATGATGGTCGAGCTCTCGGGCCGGCTGCACTCCTCCGACCACGTTCCGCAGAACACCGTCGTCGACGCCGCCGCGACCGTCCGGGAGGCCGCAGAGCTCGTGCTGCCCGGCGATGCCTACGGGCGCCTGCACTACCGCGGCCTCGCGCATCTGGGCGTGGCCGCCGATCCGCTCGCGCTCCGGCGCGCGATCGCGAACATCGTGGATAACGCCGCCAAGTACAGCGAGGGCGTCATCGACATCTCGGTGGACGCCGCCGACGGCCATGCGCACATCGTCGTCGCCGACCACGGCCGCGGCATCGCCGAAGAAGACCTCGAGAACATCTTCGATCCGCTCGAGCGCGGTCGGCTGTCGAATCCGGACGACGGCGGCACGGGCATCGGCCTGGCCAGCACGAAGGCGCTCATCGAGCGCCAGCACGGCACCATCACGCTGCAGAGCATCGTCGGCGTCGGCACCTCGGTGACCGTGACGCTGCCCGTCGACGGCGGTCCCGAGGGTCGGCGCGCCGGTGACCTCCGGCCCGCCGTGTCGGCCTTCTCGACGACGCGCACCCCCGCGGCCGGGACTCCCCGGCCCCTCGAACCGCGCTCCGCGGCCTGATCGCACCGTTCCGGCGCCCCATCCCCCTTCCTGCCGCTTCCGCGGCGTGCGCGCCCTCGGGCCCGCACCCCTGCTTCGAGGTTCCCCATGCCCCTGCTCCAACTCCAGACCACCCGCCGCGGGCGGGTGCGCGTCTTCCTGCGCGCACAGCTGCCGTTCTCGGTCGCGGTCGTCGCTCTCGTCGCGGGGCTGTGGGTCGCAGCGCCCACCGTGCTGGTCGAGCCGCTCGTCCTCGCCGGACTCGCCCTGGCGGCGGCGGCTTCGGTCCTCGCGCTGGTCGTGCCGTGGGAGCGGCTCAACCCCAACGGCATGGTCCTGATCGCCGTGGCGGACATCGTCGCGGTCGCGCTGCTGCGCACCGTCGTCATCGGCGTCATCCCGGGCGTGGCACTGCTGGCACTGTTCCCCATCCTCTGGCTCGCGTACGGGTTCCACCAGTCGTTCATCTGGGTGGCGGTGGCGGGAGCCGCCTTCATCACGGTGTTCGACTACGTGCGCCGGGAGGCCTGGCCCGAGACGGCGCTCCAGTGGGTCAACCTGCTCATGCTCCCCGTCATCACGAGCATCGTGGTGGTGGGAGTCAATCTCGCCGCCCGGCAGCTGCGGCGCAGCCAGGACCGGCTCACGCTCGCGCACCGGCGGCAGGCGGTCGCGCTGCGGCAGGCGCACGACAACGAGATCCTGGTGCGCAGCATCCTCGACACCGTGGCCTCGGGGGTCTCCTTCTACGACGCCGACGGCGTGCTGGTGCTGCGCAACGGCACGGCGCGGCGGATGGCGGAGCTGGCCGGCAACGACTCCGTCCGGCCGCCCTACGCCGGGGTGCACGTGCTGGCCGCCGACCGCGAGAGCGTCGTGCCGCCGGAGGCGCAGAGCGTGCAGCGTGCGCTCGCGGGCGAGGAGTTCACCGACCTGATGGAGTGGGTGGGCCCCGCCGACCGTCAGGTCGCGCTGCACGTGACATCGCGTCGCGCGCTGCGCGAGAACCAGCAGCTGCTCGGCACCGTCGTCGCCGGCTACGACGTCACCGAGTTCGCCCACGCGGCAGAGGTGCGTGAGCACTTCCTGCGCACCGTGTCGCACGAGCTGCGCACGCCCGTCACGAACATCACCGGTTACCTCGACCTGCTCACCGAGAACATCGAGGTGCGGGGCGAGCGCGAGCAGGGCTATCTCGACGCCGTGCACCGCAACTCGCGGCGGCTCGTCGACCGGATGCAGGAGCTGCTGGCGGCGACGCAGACCGCGAAGCCGCTCGTGCTCGAATCGACCGACGCGGTGCGCATGGTCGGCGCCGTGATCGCCCAGACCCGCGCCCAGGCGTTGCACCGCGGCATCACGCTCGAGCGCATCGGGGATGCCGAGAGCCCGGTGCGCATCGACCGGCAGCGCGTGCACCAGGCGCTGCGCGAACTCGTGACGAACGCCATCAAGTTCGCCGACCCGCACTCGGCCGTCACGGTGGAGCACCATGCCGACGGCGACACCCTGACCGTCAGCGTGACGAACTCCGGTTCCGTCATCGGACCCGCCGAGCAGGTGCGGTTGTTCGACCGGTTCTACCGCACCCCGCTCGCGCGCCGGAACGCCGTGCAGGGGTTCGGCATCGGGCTGAGCGTGGTGCGGGATGCGGTCGCCGCCCACGGCGGACGCGTCCACGTGGCGAGCAGTCGGGAGGCCGGCACCCGGTTCACGATGGAGATCCCCGCCTCCTGAGCGGCGACGGAGAACTACTCACCGACGCGCGCGCGGCGGAGCCCGATCGCGGCGCCGGCATGTCGGGTGTGCCACACTCGCGCCGCAGGCTCCGCTCGGAGCACGCTGCGCGAACCGGGGGGTAGAGATGTCACAGCAGGGAACGGACGCGTCCGCATCCGCGGCGGTCACCGCATCCGAGGAGACGCCCTCGGGCGTGCCGTCGACCGGATCGCGCGGCGGTCGGGCGCATCCGCCGCGCCGCCGTACCGGGGCGGTGCCGCTGCTGCTGGGCGGCATCGCGCTGTGGGCGTTCCTCGGGCTCGTGCCGGTGCATCTGCTGAAGAACCCGGTGCTGCTCTCCACCTGGATCGTGGTGGGAGCGGCCGTCGTGCCGGCGGTGCTGCTGTGGGTGATGGCGCATCGGTTGCGCGCCGGCGACACGCTGACCCCCGGGCGCCTGGTGGTCATCGCGGTCATCGGCGGGTCGCTCGCGGTCGCCCTGGGCGGCACGCTCGACAGCCTCGTCGGACTGATCCCGCAGCCGCATCCGTTCGGCGATCAGGGACTCGTGTCGCTCGCGCTCGCCGGCTTCGTCGAGGAGTTCGCCAAGGGGGTGCTCATCGTCGCCACCGGCTGGAGCGTGGCCAAGACGACGCGCAACGGCCTGTTCGTCGGCGGCGCGGTCGGACTGGGATTCGCGGTGCTCGAGACCATCGGATACATCAGCGACCACTACAGCGGAGATCACCCGCTGGCCGCCTCCGCGGTCGTCGCCGTGCTGCGCGGGGCCACGGCGCCCTTCGGCCACGTGCTGTGGAGCGCGCTGCTGGGCGCCGCCCTCTTCTACGCCGCCCGCCGGACCGGGCGGTTCCGCCTCTCCGGCGTCGTGCTCGGCGCGTACGTCGGCGTGGCGGTGCTGCACGGGTTGTGGGACAGCTCGCAGGGCATCGTCGAAGCCCTCACCGACAGCGCCGTGCTCGGCGGGCTCACCGCACTCGTCGGCTGCATCGTCGTGGTGCTCGTCGGCGGCTCGGTCTGGCGGCGGATCGCCCGCGCCACGATGCCCGCCGACTGATTCGGAAGCGCTGCGTCTCGCGGACCGCGGGCCCTCGGCATCCCGGCCCGGTCCGCGGTCCGCGCGACGGATCACGTCGCCGCGGGGGCGCCGTGGGTCCGGCAGGGTTCAGGTCGCCCTCGGGCGCGGAATCCGCGCGCCGAGTGGCGACCCGAACAGGGCGGAGATGCACGCGTCACCGGCGCCCGATGCCAACCCACCGTGGGCATCGACCGTTCGTGTGACCCGGGCTGCATCTCTCGCGCCCACGGCTCCACTCAACTCCTCCTGGCGTCGGGGCGCCCGCATCCGCGCAGTGAAAAACCCTCTCCGGATGGGGGCCTGCGCCGCGGGGGAGCGTGCGGCGCGGCAGACCACACGCACCGCACGAACGCGAGAGGCCGCACCCCGAGGGATGCGGCCTCTCGACGGATGAGGAGATCAGCCGGAGTAGCCCGTGCTGATCGCCGCGGCCGTGCCGATGCCGATGAAGATGGCGACGATGATGCCGATCACCAGCAGGACCGAGCCGATGATGATGCCGACGAGAGCCGGGGTGTTCTTGTAGCCGGCCTTCTTCGACTGGCTGAACGCGATGGCCGAGATGATGAGGCCGATCAGGTTGAAGAAGATCGCGACGATGAGGCCGACGATGCCGAGAGTCTTACCCGGGTAGTCGACGCCGGGAGCGGGCTGCTGAGTCATGTGAGTCCTTTGTTGCTCGAGTAGTCGTGATGACCGCTCAACAATGGCAGAAACCTGACAGTTGGCACAGAGCCCTTGACCAGATCGGTGAATAACTCGTAATAGAGCGGCTCACCGCGCCTCAGGGATTCGCCTGTGTGGCCACCTCGACGCCCACGTGGAACGTGGTGCCCTCGACATCCGACAGGGTCACCTCGGCGTCGTACTCGGTGCCGCTGGCGGGGTCGGTGAGCAGGCAGGTGCGGGTCGCGCCGTCCTCGAGGGGGAACTCCTCGTCACCGCAGTCGATGTCGGGGCGTTCGCCCACCTGCTCTTCGAGTGCGTCCTCGGCGAGCTCGCTCACCTGGTCGCTGCTCACGCCCGAGGGGGTGGCCCCCGCCGAGAAAGAAAAGGAACAGCCGGTGAGGGCGAGGCCCAGGACGGCCATCGTGGCGAATGCGGTCGCGTGCTTGTTCATCGTCATCCTTCGTCCGTGTGCGCGGGGGTGTGTGCGGGCATCTGTGCGCAGGAGGCATCCGTCTGCGCGGGGAGGGAGGCTCAGCCGAAGAGACGGCCGAACAGCCCCTTCTTCTTCTCCCAGCCGTTGCCCTCGAGGAAGGCGGTCAGGGGATCCTTGATGCGATCGGTGTCGAAGTCCCATCCGGCGACGACGCCGTCGCCGTCGGGCGTCCGCACCCGCGTGCCGGCGACGAAGCCGCGCTGGATCCGCTTCTGGGATCCCTTGAACGTGCCGACGCTGCCGCCGAAGCTCAGTGTGCCGTTCGGCGACACGGCGGCGTGGCTCTCACCCGAGCGCTGGTGCTCCTCGTACGCGTAGGTGCCCTTGTCCTGGTCGAACGTGACGTCGATGCGGTACTCCTCATCGATCCGGCCGGCGCCCAGGAGCGCCACGTACTCGATGTGCGCCACATCCCAGCGACCGACGATGCGGTCGCCGTCCGCGCGGAAGACGAAGGGGTACGCGGGGTCGTTGAGCTCATCGAGGCGGGTGAGGAGGTCGGGCAGGGGGGTCGCGGTCATGGCGGCACGCTAGCCGAGCGGACGACCCGCCCGACCTCCTCTGGACAGAGAGTCCAAAAGCGGCTACGGCGTCGGTACGCCGCGGCGGCGGAATCGTCAGCGAGCGAGGAAGCGCAGCAGCGCTGCGTTGAACTCGCCGGCGTGGCTGACGTTCAGCCCGTGGGGTGCGCCGGCGATGATCTCCACCTCGCTCGTCGGGATCGCCGCGTGCGTGCGGGCGCCCGATCCCTCGAAGGGCACGATCGCGTCGCTGTCGCCGTGCAGCACGAGGGTCGGCACGGTGATGCCGGCCACATCCTCGCGGAAGTCGGTCGTGCCGAACGCCGCCATCGCCGCGAGCGCGGCGTGATGCGAGGCCTGCTTCGCCAGCGCGAGGGCGTCCTGCCGCTGCGCCTCGGTGACCTTCAGCTCGCCGTCGACCGAGAAGAAGTCGCGCGTGAAGCCGTCGTAGAAGGCATCGGCGTCCTTCTTCAGGCCCGCCTCCATCTCCGCGGCGGCCTCGTGCGTGAGCGGTCCGTCGGGGTTGTCGGAGGTCTGCTCCATGTACGGCGTGATGGCCGCGGCGAACACGATGCTGTGGATGCGGTCGGCACCGTGGCGCGTCAGGTAGCGTGCGACCTCGCCCCCGCCCATCGAGAACCCGACCAGCGTGGCGTCCCGCAGATCCAGCGCGTCGATGACGGCGCTGAGGTCGTCGGAGAAGGTGTCGTAGTCGTACCCGCGCTGCGGTGCGGAGCTGCGTCCGAAGCCGCGCCGGTCGTAGGTGATGACGCGGTAGCCGGCGTCGACGAGGGCGGGAACCTGCTCGGACCAGGACTCGCCGGAGAGCGGCCAGCCGTGGATGAGGACGACCGGGCGACCGGAACCGCCGGTGTCGTCGACGTGAAGCTCGATGTCGGTCAGGAGTCCGTGGTGTGCGGTGATCTCGGTCATGGCGTCATCGTCACCGCCCGACCTGCGGATCGACCGACGCTTGACGCTCGGTACCCGGCGCGCTACGCCTCGGCGGTTCCCGGGGCTGCGGGTCGGGGGCGTGCGGGGTTAGGGGCGTGCGGGGTTACGAGCGTGCGGGGTCACGAGCGTGCGGGCGCGGTGGCGATGTGCAGGACGCGCACGATCTCGCCGAGCGCCGGCATGAGCTCCGACGCCATCTGCTCGTACACCGCCCAGTCGCGGCGGTAGGGGTCGACGACGTCGTCGTCCGCGGGGTCGCTGGGGGGATCGGTCTCGCCGCGGAGCGTGACCAGATGCGCGAGCAGCGCCGCCAGCCGGGCCCGCGGATCGGTGCCCGCGGTGTCGGCGATGGCGACCGCATCCGCATCCGACACCTGCGCGGCCAAGCGAGCCAGCTCGCGCGCCGTGAAGGTCGAGCGCAGCTTGGCGGGGGCGAGCTCGACGACGGCGCGACGGTGCTCGCGCGTCATCGCGATGATGAGGTCGGGGGATTCGAGGTGCGACTCGTTGAGCCACCGGGCGTGATGGCCGTCGACGAGGGGCGCGGGCACACCGTACTGCCGGGCCAGCTGCGCGGCCTCAGGCGTCATGGGCTTGTCGACGAGGGCACGCACACCCGCGCTCGACGCCTGCACGCCGCGGGCGGCGAGCTCGTCCTGCAGGATGATCTCGGCGAACGGCGAGCGGCAGATATTGCCCGTGCACACGGTCAGAACCTGCACCATCGCGGCATCCATCCCTGGCTCTCGAACCGGCCCACCGGCGGCGCACCGGTAACGTGGGCGCCGTGACCGAGTCTAACGACGCCGACGGCGACAGCACCCCGGAGCCCGACGGCTTCCGGTCCGCGCGCTTCCAGCGCTCCGAGACCGGCGGCTTCGTGGGCGTGCGCACCGGCGCCGCGACCGCGACCGGGCAGTTCGACGATCTCGGACTCGCCGAGGTCGATCCGGTCGACATCCCCGAGGAAGACCCGCACGCCGAGCGGCGGCGGCGACGGCGCCCGCGCGCGCCCCGCGTGTGGCTGCAGGGCGGCACCACGACGCTGCCATGGGGATGGATGCTGCTCGGCTGGTCGCTCGTCTCGCTCGGTGCCGGTGTGCTCATCGCCACGACCGCGGGGGCCCTCGTGGGCGGCGCGCTCGGCGGGTGGATCGCGCAGATCGTCCTGTGGGTCGCGATGCTCGCCCCCGTCGTCTACGCGTTCTCGCGTTCGGTGCCCCGCGGGCTGCTGCGCTTCCGCTGGACCGACCTGCTCTTCGGCCTCGTGCTGGGAGTCGCCCTGCGCATCGCCAGCGGCTGGCTCGACGAGGCCGCTGCGGGCACCACCGCATGGCCGGCGCTCGCCAGCACCGACGGCTCGCTCGCGGGCGTCGACTGGCTCGGCGACGTGCTGCTGCCCGCCCTCGTCGCCCCCGTCGTGGAGGAGCTGTTCTTCCACGCGGTGCTGCTGGTCGCGCTCTACACCGTGTTCCGCCGCCTCACCCGCTCGCACGCCATCGCCGGCGTCGGCGCCGCCCTCGTGTCGACGGGTCTTTTCGTGATGCTGCACCAGCTGACCGGGTCGCTCGGCGCGACGTGGGCGGCCGCCGCATCCGTCGCGCTGGTGGGCGTCACCGGCGCCGCGCTCGTGCTCGTGACGGGGCGGCTCTGGGGCGCCGTGATCGCGCACATCGTCTTCAACGCCTCCGCCGTGCTCCTCGCCCTCGTCGGCACCCTCCTCGGCGTCGGCGGCGGCATCACCCTCGCCTGACCCGCGTGCGCGCGGGCGCGGGGCGCGTGTCGGCGTGTGGCGAGGTGCGGCTTGCGTGCGTGGTGCGTGGCGTGTGCGTGTGCGTGTGGCGCGCAGCATCCATGTTCATTCGTCGCAAAAGCGGGGTTGGGGCGCCCGTCGACTCAGCATTTGTGACGAGTGAGCAGGGGTGTGGAGCCGCGGGCATCACGGAGCCTTCCGTCGCGAAGCCCGTCGTGTCGTCGTGTCGCCGTGTCGTCGTGCTTCCTACGCACCCCCATCCATGTTCATTCGTCGCGAAAGCGGGGTGTCGACGGGCGCGACCCTGACCTTGCGACGAGTGAGCAGGGGTGTGGAGCCGCGGGTATCACGGAGCCTCTCGTCGCGAAGCCCGTCGTGCTTCCTGCGCACCCCCATCCGTGTTCATTCGTCGCGAAAGCGGGGTGTTGGCGGGCGCGACCCTGATTTCGCGACGAGTGAGCAGGGATGTGGCGCCGCGAGCGCCGACACGGCACCGCGCAGGGGAGGGTGACACGACAGGGCACTGGGGGAGGGCACCGGGGGGAGGGCGCCACGGGGAGGGTGAGGGGGCGGGTGAAGTCGGGGGGAAGCGGCACCCGGGGCGGGGCGGGCGTCCTAGCGTGGGCTTCGCCGGGCCCGGTCGAACCGGGTCCCGCCGGACCGGCACCCGAACCGGTATCCGAAACCGGCCCATCTCGGAGGCTCCCATGAGCGCGTCGCCCGCACCCGAACCGACGGCCCTGTCCGTCGGCGTCGCCCGCCGCTCCGGGCTGCGCCGCATCGGACCCGCCGTGGCCGTCGTGCCCCTCATCGTGCTGTCGAGCTCGGTCGTGCTGCTCGTCGTGGTCGCGGCGCTTCGAGGGCATCTGCTGCCGGGCTGAGCGCTCGATCCACAACCCGATGATCCGCACCGCGCCGTCGGCCCCGGCGGGCCTAGTCTGGGGGTGACGGGGAGATCACCCGAATCCGTTCCCGACGGTCCCGTCGCCTTCGACGATGAGCATCCATGCAGTTCCGCGACTCCCCCCGGGTCTGGCCGAACGGCCCCGACTGACGGGGGCTCTCGACGTGCCCGCGGCCCTGGTCGTGCTGCACGCGCCGGCGGGCTACGGCAAGACCGTCGCCCTCACCCGGTGGGCGGCCGACGCCGAGCGGGACGGCGTGTGGCTGCGCGTACGCGAGGGGATGGGGGAGCCGCTGGCCTTCGCCCAGCAGCTCTCGGTCGCCCTCGCAGATGCGGGCCTGCTCGACGAATCCAACCCGCTGCGCACCGCGGCGGAGAGCCTGACGGCGCTGCGGGAGCCGTGGGACCTGCTCTCGCGGGGATTGCGCCGGATCCCCCATCCGGTCACGCTCGTGCTCGACGAGGCCGAGCACCTCGACGAGACCACGATCGACGGCCTGCTGCGGCTGCTGACCGACCTGCCGACGCTGTCGCTGCGGGTCGCCACGCGCCGCGCCAATCGCTTCACCGAGCCGGGTCTTTCGCTCGCGCTCGACGTGCGCCGCATCGACACCGCGGAGCTCGCCCTCACGGCGGATGAGGCCGCGACGCTGCTGGGCCCGACGACATCCGATGCCGCGGTGGACCATGTGCTCGACAACGGTGCGAGCCCCGCGCTCGCCCGCGTCCTGCTGTTGGCGGGCGAGACGGCATCCGATCCGTCGCGAGGGGGAGCGGAGGACGCCCTCGAGACGGCGGTCGAGTCGCTCCTGCGGCTGCGCGCCCCCGCGTGGGACGACCAGTTCCGCGGGTTCTTCCGCGAGCTGTCGTTGTCGGATGCGGTCGACGTCGACCTCGCGACCGCGCTCACCGGTGCGGCGGATGCGGCCGCGCTGCTCGACCGGGCGGAGGCGGAGGGCCTCGGCTACTGGGCGGCCCCGCCGTCGCCGGACCGCTCGGACACCCTCTTCGTGCTGTCGCCGGTGTTCCGCCGCACCGCGGAACGCTCGGCGCGGCGGACGCTGCCCGCCGAGCGCGTGCGCGCCGCCGACACGCGCGTGGCCCGGTGGCATCTCGCGGCGGGACGCGCGCTCCCCGCCCTGCAGGCGGCGCTGCGGGCGCGCGACGGCGACCTGGTCACGGATGTGGTGCGCGAGCACTGGTACGACCTCATCCGCAGCGCCGCCGAGGTGCGCGCCTCGCTCGGGCGTGTGCCCGCGCTGACGCTGCGCAACCGCCCGCTGCAGAGCATGCTGCTGGCCATCCTGTGGAACGCCCAGGGCGCGCACCGCCTGCGGGCCCTCGAGTACTTCGCGATCGCCGCGTACGGCGCCCGCGCGGAGCGTGCACGCGCCCGTCCCGCGGATCGGGCGCTGCTGGCGATGGTCGAGTCCACGGCGCTGCGGGTATCGGGGCGGACGGCGCAGGCCGGGCGCATCGCGGAGGCCTGCTACCGCGACATGTGCGAGATGTCCGAGGGGGAGCGGATGCGGCTCGGCCGCAACGAGTCGACGATCTTCAACCACATCGGTCTCTCGCTCTTCGTCGCCGGACGCGTGGAGGAGGCGCTCGACTGCTTCCGGCGCTCCGACGCGGTCGGTCGGGAACGGGGCCTGCTCGCCGGACGCCAGGGTCTCGCGCACCTGGCGGGCGTGCACGCGCTCGCCGGCGACATGCCGGAGGCCGCGGGCGCCGTGGCGCGCGGCGCGGAGATGTCGTGGCCCGACGGATGGGAGGACGGCTACGCCGGGAGTCTCCTGCAGGTCGCGCGGGCGCAGCTGGCGATCGAGGACGGCGATCCGGACGCCGCGAGCGCGGCGCTGGCGACCCTCGAGCGTCATCGCACGACGATCGAGCACTGGGCGATCATCGAGCAGATCGACGCCGTGGCGGCGCTTCTGCGCGGTGACGTGGAGGCGGGCATCCTGCGTCTCGAGCGCGCCGAGCGCGAGCAGGGGCGACGCCAGGCGCAGAGCCCCGCCAGCGCGGAACGGGTGCGGCGGGCGCGGGCTCTTCTCGAGCTCGGCCGCGGTGACCTCGAGGCGGCGCGCGGGTGGGCGATGCGGCTGAGCGCGGGAGCGGCCCGCGAGATCATGCGCGCCCGGGTGAGCCTCGCCGCCGGTGACGCGGATGGGGCGCTGCGCGCGCTGTCCGTGGCGCCCCTGGACACCGCCGACACCCGGACCCTCGCCGAGCACCTGGCGCTCACGGCCGCCGCCGTCGCCTCCGCGCCCGCTGGCCGGCCCGCAGCCGCCCCTGCCGCCCCCGCCGCCGAGGGTCCAGCCGAGGTCTCGGATGTCGCAGCGGCTCTGGTGCGCCTTCACGCCGTCCTGGTGGACCGGGGCCTGTTCGAGCCCCTCGTGCTCGTGCCGGCGGCGGGGCTCGAGGCGCTCCGCGACGTCGCGGTCGCCGAGGGGCTGTCGCCGGATCTCGTCGCCGTGCTCGAGCGGGCGATGGCCGCGGGCGTCATCGGTGCGCGCGCGACCGCCTCGCCTCGGCTCACCCGTCGCGAGGTCGCCGTCGCGCGCGAGCTCGGCGCATCCGAGACGGTCGCCGAGATCGCGGCCGCGCTGTCGGTGTCTCCGAACACGGTCAAGTCGCAGCTGAGGTCGATCTACCGCAAGCTCGGCGTCGGGTCGAGGGATGAGGCGTTGCGGGCGCTCGCCGCCCGGGGCCTGGTCGGGGAGGATCCGTCGACGGACGGGGCGGGCGTCTGACCCGGATCGCCCCGGGGTCTCAGGCGCTCCGCGCCACGCGTCGCAGGGCGGGGAGCGCGGCGAGGCTGAGCAGCGCCACGAGCGCGGCCGTCGTGTATAGGGCGACGTAGTCGTCGGGCGCGCCCGAGAGCGGATCACCGGAGCCGACGCGCAACAGCGCCGTCGCGACGGCGGGGGCGATCACCGCGGGGAGGGTCTCGGCGACGTTGAGCACGCCGAGGTAGCTGCCTGCGCGCTCCGGAGGGAGGCTTCGGAGAGCGAGCGCCAGGTTCACCGCGAGGAAGCACCCGACAGCGGTGCCGCCGATCATCGCCGCGCCCCACAGCATGATCGGCGCGGTCGCCGACGCACGGATGAGCCCGGCGGTGGCGAGCCCGAGCGCACCGACGACCAGGAACGGCAGGTACCGCCCGCGCCGCGACGCCCAGGCACCGCCCACGACGGCACCCGTGACGACGCCCGCGCCGCCGATCAGCGTGGCGAGGGTCGCGACGGGCGTCGCGGTGGCGGCATCGCCCGTCATCCGGTCGGCGATCAGGTACAGCGTGAACGCCGTCGTCAGTGAGAACGCCGACTGCATCGCGAAGCGCTGCACCCACACCGCGGCGAACGCGCGCGGAAAGGAGCGGCGCCCGGCGAGGGGCGAGGGGCGTCGGTCGGCCCCGGGATGCGTCGAGGCGGCGGCATCGGGCACGCGCAGCGCCGCCAGCACGATCAGCACGGCGACCACCGGCATGACGAACGACACCGCGTTCAGGTGGTGCGGCAGGAGTGTGGCGAGCAGCAGGGGAGGCAGGGCGCCGACGAATGCGCCCGCCGTGAACAGCCCGGATGCGGCGCCCCGCCGCGGTTCGGGGACGGTGTCGGCCAGGAGCGCCGCGGCGGCGGCGAGCGTGGCGTTGTAGGCGATCTGCACGAGCACCCACCAGAGCGCGATGGCGGGCAGCGTGTCGGATGCGGTGAGCCCGCCGATCGCGACCAGCCCCGCCAGCACGCCGCCCAGAAGCCACGGGCGGCGGCGTCCGAGACGCCCGCGCGTGCGATCGGACAGGGCGCCGAACACCGGGTTCGAGACGACCGCGGCCAGCGCCCCGAGCGTGAGCACGGTCGCCAGGGCGGCGGCGCGCTGATCGGCGGGCACCGCGTCGGAGACGGCGACCGGGAGGCCGGCGACCGCGGGCGTTGTCAGAGCGCCGAGAGCGCCCAGGTTCACCGCCGCGAGGAGCCACACATCGCGGCCGCCCGTGCGGGTGCGGTCATCGGTCGAGGTCATCGGTGGCTCCGAGCGGTCGGGGGACAGGGGCAGCGCGGGTTCCCCGGACCCTGCGGAACGATATCGGATGCGGGGCGGCACCGGCCTCATCTCGCTCATGCGGCGCCGCGGCCGTCCCCGTGCGGATCTCTCCTGCCGAGGGGATGCGGAAGCCGGGGGCCGGATGCGCGGACGCACCCGGCCCCCGGTCCGGTCAGCTCTGCGTGCGCCGGCGTCGGGTCGCCAGCAGCAGAGCCCCGCCCAGCAGGAGCAGCACACCGGTGCCGATCCAGATGCCGGGAGCCGCCGCGCCGGTCGCGGGCAGCGGCTGCGCCGTGACGCTCGCCGTCGCGGTCGCCGTCAGCTCCGCGTCGGGCGTCTGCGCGGTCGGCGTCGTGACCACGGCCGTGTTGGTGACGGAGGGGAAGGCCCCCGCCTGCACGGCGACGGTCAGCTCGACCGCCACCGACGCGCCCACCGCGAGCGGCCCCTCGACCGTGCAGGTCACCGTGCCGCCGGCCTCGACGCACGCCGCGCCGTTGGCCGACACCCCGCGGTAGGCGAGGCCCGAGGGCAGCGTGTCGGAGATCACCACGGGACCCGGGTCCTCGGTGGGGCCGGTGTTGGTGAGGGTGATGCGGTAGCGCGCATCCGAGCCGACCTGGAAGGTTCCCACCGCGGTCTTCTCGAGCACCAGGGTGGCGAGCGCGGGCACCTCGACCGGGTCGTCGGACGTGTTGTCCGCCGGTTCCGGATCGGGCTGCGCGGCGCCCACGACCGCCGTGTTGACGACGCCCGGGTACGCCTCGGCGTGGACGAGCACGGTCACCTCGAGGAGCGGCGCCGTCGTGCCCACCGGGAGCGAGCCGTCGAGGGTCGCCGTGATCGTGGTGGTGCCGTCCTCGGCCGGGTCGGCCGCGATCACGGTCCATGCCTCATCCGATGCTCCGGCGTCGACGTACTCGAGGCCCGCGGGCAGCGTGTCGACGACCGTCACCTCCGTCGCGTCTGAGGGGCCGGCGTTGCGCACCTCGAGGGCGAACGTCAGCTGCTCGCCGATGGCGACCGCATCCGCGTCGTGCGTCTTCATGATCGACAGATCGGCGGACTGGGTGATCTCCAGCGGCGCGTCGTCGGTGTTGTTCGCGGGCACCGGGTCGGGCGTGGGCGACGACACCGAGGCGATGTTCGTCGACGCGCCTACCGGCTGCGCGGGATCGATCGCCGCCACGATGACGAGGTCCGTCGCCGAGGCGCCGGCGGGCAGGCCCGACGGGTTCTCGCACACCAGCTCCTGCGCGTCGGTCTCCAGGGTCGCGCACGTCCACGCGGCAGCGCCGTCGGCGACCGAGACGAACCGGATGCCGGCGGGCAGCGTGTCGGCGATCGTCAGCGGGCCCACCGCATCCGAGGGGCCGTTGTTGACGACCTCGAACAGGTAGCGCACGTCGGTGCCGGCGTCGGCCGTGGTGATCTCGACGCCGTCCGCGTCGACCGCGGTCTTGACCAGCGCCAGGTCGGCGAGGGTCTCGACCTCGATCGTCGCGTCATCGGTGACCGGCCCGGAGGGGTCGGGCGTCGACGAGGTGACGGTGGCGATGTTGCGGAGCTCCGTGCCGGTGGGGACGGACGCGGCGATGTCGGCGGTCACCGTGATCGTCGATGTGCCGAGCGCCAGCACGGCGCGCTCGCAGGTGGCCGTGTCGACGTCGCAGGTCCAGCCGGTGCCGCCGAGGGCGGTCACCGTGAGTCCGGCCGGGACCGTGTCGACGACCGAGACGTCACGCGCGACCGAGGGCCCCGCGTTGGTCACGTCGATGCTGTAGGTCACCGAGGTGCCCGCGACGTACGGCCCGGCGGCGGCGGTCTTGACGACCGACAGGTCGGCCGAGGTGGTGACCGGCGTCGGGTCGGTCGACGTGTCATCCGACGGATCGGTGTCGTCGGGGCCGTCGACCGTGCCCACATTGTCGTAGGTCCCGGTCGTCACGGCGGCGTCGATCGTGGCCGTGAAGTCCACGACGATGCCGGCGCCGTCGGCGAGGGTCGATCCCGCCGCACCGATCGTCCAGGTGAGGGTCTGCCCGTCGACGACCGGCTCGACGCCGGTCGCCGCGCCGCCCGCGACCGCGACGGTCGCAGATCCCGCCGCGTAGCCGAAGCCGGCGGGCAGCGTGTCGGTGATCACGATGGGGCCCGACGAGTACGAGGGGCCTTCGTTCGTCACCGACAGGCGGTAGGGCAGGGTGGCGCCGGCGACGGCCGTGCCGGTGTGCGACTTGACGATGGAGAGGTTCGCCGAGCGCGTCGCGTCGGAGTCGTCGCTGTCGCGCGGCTCGTTCGTCGCGTTGTCGGCGCTCGCCTGCGCCCAGTTGACCACCTCGGCGTCGTAGGCCGGGTCGATCGAGAGGGTGACGCGCAGCGCCGCCGTCGCACCGGGCGTCAGCACGCCCGTGAGGGCGAACGTCTGGTCGTCGCCGGGGGCGTTCGTGGTCGAGGTGCGCGTCCAGGTGCCGGTCGCCGAGGCGAACGACGTGTACGCGAGGTACGCGGGCACCTCGTCGACCACGGCCACGCCGCGGGCGTCGGCGGTGCCGGTGTTGGCGACCGTGACGAGGTAGGTCACCGGCGAGCCGGGCACCGTCTCATCCGCGCTCGTCGCGTCGCGCCACGCGCCGCCCTCGAACACCTGGCGGGTCTTGGTGATCCCGAGCGTGGTGTCGGTGGTGGGCGTCGTGGTGGTCGAGTCCTCGTTGTTCGACGGGTCGGGGTCGCTCGTGGCTCCCGGGCTGACCGTCGCGGAGTTCTCGATCTCGGTGTCGGGGGCGATGGAGGAGGACACCGTGCCGCCCAGCACGAAGGCCGTCGCCTGCGCGGGCGTCAGCCGCTGGCCGGCGTCGAGGGTGAGCGTCAGCGTGTCGCCGGCATCGAGCGGGCCGGCCGCATCCGAGGTCCATCCGGTGGGCAGGGTGCCGACCGTCACGCCGGTGACCCCGGCGGGGATGGTGTCGGTGACGGTGATGAGCGCACCCGCGGCGCTGACCGAGTCGGCGGGGCCGTTGTTCGTGACGGTGAGCGTCCAGGCGATCGGGCCGCCCGCGGCGGGCGCGGTCGTCGGTCCGGTCTTGACGATCGACAGATCGGCGGCCACGGCGACGGGCACCTCGGCGTCGTCGGTGTCGTTGTCGGGCTCGGGGTCGTAGGTGCCCGTGCTCGAGACCGTCGCGGTGTTGGCGACGGGCGCGTCGGCCGGGTCGAAGCCCGCCGCCGCACGCGCCGTGACCGTGATCGGCGGGAACGAGGCTCCGTCGGCGAGGGTGTCGGCCGCATCGGTGCGTGTGGCGGTGAACCCGCCCGCGGTCGTGGCGACGCTCCAGCCGGTGCCCGTGACGCCGGTCACGACGAAGCCGTCGGGCAGCGTGCCCCAGTCGTCGGTCACGGTGAACGGACCCACGGCCGTGTCGGGGCCGTTGTTGGCGACCGTGATCGTCCACGCGGTGCCGGCGGCGCCGCCCGCGACGAGCCCGGTGCCCTGGTCCTTCGTGAGAGACAGGTCGGCGGCGTGGATGTATGCGTCGGCCGTGTCCTGCGGACCGGTGTAGGAGCCCGAGGAGTTGCCCTCGGCGCCCGAGGTGTCGGTCGTCACCGCCGACAGGGTGTTGGTGTGCGCGACGCGCACCCCCTCGGACGAGGTGACGCCGGCGTCGGTGAGCGCGGCAGTGGTGGGTGTCGCGGTGAACGCGACGACGATCGTGCGCGCGGCGGCGGGTGCGCCGGACGCGGTGCCGGGGAGGGCGGGGGAGGCCGCCACATCCGCCGCGTCCCACGTCAGGGTCTGCACGTCGCCGGCCGTCGCGATCGCCGGGTCGGCGAGGGGAGCGGATGCGGCCGTGCCCACCCGGATCGTCGCGGAACCCGCGTCGTACGTCCAGTTCTTCGGCAGGACGTCACCGATCGCGACGCTGTCGGCGATGCCGTCGCCGTCGTTCACGAGCGTCAGCGTCCACCCGAACGGGGCGCCGGCGTACGCGGTGTCGCCGGCGGTCGTCGTCTTGGTGAGGGTCACGTTCGGGAACGCGGGATCGACGGTGGCGGTGTCCTGCACGTCGGTCGGGTCGTACGTGCGCCCGCCGTCGGGGAAGGACTCCAGGTGCGTCACGCGGGCCGTGTTGGTGAAGACCTGGGTGTCACCGATCGTCGCCGACGGGGCGAGGGTCGCCGTGTAGGTCAGCGCGATGGTCTTCGGAGCATCGGCGGAGGACTGCGGATGCAGCGGCCCCGGCAGATCGCTCGCGTCCCACGTGATGGTGCCGCCGCCGGTCGTCGCGTCGGCACCGGTGAGGGCGCCGCCGTTCGAGATCGTCGCGGGGTCGACCACGACGCCGGCGGGCACCGTGTCGGTGACGATCAGGTTGTACGCGGGGGTGGTGCCGGTGTTGGTGACCGAGACCGTGTAGTCGAAGTCCTGACCGGGGTCGGGGGTCTCGTCGGAGACCGACTTGACGATCGCCGGAACCGGGTTCACGACGTCGACGTCGGCCGCGTCGTCGACCGAGGTGCGGGTCGACTCGTCGCCGTTCAGGCTGTTCCACGAGAAGGCCGCCGTGTTGGGCAGGTCGTTCACCGAGCGCGCGATGCCGTCGCTCAGCAGCACCTCGTAGCGCAGCGTGAGCGTGCGCACGAAGCCGGCCGAGGCGATGTCGCCGGCGTACGTCCAGCGCCAGGTGTTGGTGGCGGTGTCGTGCGTGCGCGCCCAGGTGCCATCGATCGTCGCCGAGCTCGCGGTCGGGCCCTCGACGGACGCGGTGACCAGCTGGGCACCGGCGGGCATGTCGTCGGCGATGACCGGGTCGTAGTAGTTGATGTTCGGCTGCAGGGTGGTCACGACCTCGTACTGCACGGTGTCGCCGATGGGAGCGGTGATCTCCTGTGCGAAGACGCTCGTGGCCCCGGCGGGGCGGACGCCCTTCGTGATCGTCGCGGTGGTCGCCTCGATCACGGCGTCGTCCTGGTCGGTGCGCTCACCGCGGCGGTCCTCGGGATCGCCCGGCAGGGTGTCGGGCAGCGTGTAGCCGGTGACCCGGGCGACGTTGCGGTACGTCTCGCCGGCACCGGTGGCCGGGTCGATCGAGGCGTCGTAGGTGAGGGTCGCGGTGGCGGGCACCTCGGCGATGTTCCAGCGGATCACGCCGCCGGCGCCCGTGGTGACGCCCGGGTCGACCGACGCGGGCGCCGGGTCGAACGTCGCCGCATCCACGATCAGGCCCGCGGGCACGGTGTCGGTCACGACGTTGTCGTAGCTGATGACGCGGGCCGTGTTGTTCGTGACGGTCAGGGTGTACGTCACCGGGGTGCCGATGGTGACGTCGGTGGCGGGGGTCGCCGTCTTGACGACGTCGAGGTTGGGCTCGCGGTACTGCACGGTGGCCGTCGCGTCGCCGTTCCACGAGTCGCTGCGGAACTGCGCCTGGTTCGTGAGCGTCGTGTTGTTCGCGCCCGCGTCGCCGAGGTAGCCGGTGAGGGTGACGGTGAACACCTGCGGGTCGTCGGAGGAGTTCGTGTACGTCGCGGGGAAGACGAGCACGCCGCGCGCGGCGCCGGTCGTCGGCGACGCGGTGAACGTGAAGTCGGATGCGGTGGCGCCGGTCAGCGCGGAGGCGCTCCACGTCCCGTCGGTGACGGTCAGCGCCGCGTTGCCGGGGGTGAGGGTGCCGCGGTCGCGCAGCACACCGTTCGACACCGACGTGTGCGCCGGGACGGTGACCGCGAACGTGTAGGTGATCAGCTCGCCCTGCACGGCCTGCGCGGCGCCGTTGTTCGGGTCGAGGTCGTTCGTCGCCGGGCTGATCTCGGTGCCCGCGAGCGACTTCGTGACCGCCGCCGGGGGCGTATAGATCGCCGAGTCGTCACGGCTGCGGGTGCCGGGAACCTCGTCCGCGGGGTCGCGGGGGGTGTCGTCGAGCGAGTCCGCGGGGTAGAACGTGCGGTCGTCGCCCGTGTTGAGCGCCACGTCGTACTGGGTGATGGATGCGGTGTTGACCAGGTTCTCGTCGATCAGCACGTCGGTGGGCACGGTCACGTCGTAGGTGAGCGTGCGCTCGGCGGCCGCGGCCAGGCCGATGCCCGTCCACACGATGACCGAGCGCGTCGGGTGCTCGGCGTTCGCGGGGTAGCCGGCGTCGCCCGGATCGAGCGCCGTGCCGCCGTTCGAGACGGCCGACACGTCGGCCTTGGTGATGCCGGTGGGCAGGGCGTCCCAGACGACCAGGCCCGCCACATCCGTCGTGCCGCCGGTGAGGTCGACCCGGTAGGTGACGACGTCGTCGGCGACGACCTGGATGCCGTCGCGGTCGGAGTCGAAGACGGTGCCGTTCGCGTCGTTCTGCGACCGTGCGGGACGCGTCGGGTCGCCGTCCACGTCGACGACGCCCTTGAGGAGCGTCGGTCCCTGGCCGGTCTGGATGGCCGAGGCGTCGCGCAGGAAGAAGACGTCGGCGAGCACGTTCTCCTGCTGGTACTTCATGAGGTTCTCGGGCTTGTCGAGGGTGGCCTCGTCGTTCGGCGTCCACGACGTCACCTCGCCGCGCACGTGCAGCACGAGGGTCGATCCGAGCGGGACGAAGCGGTCGCCGTCGGCGCCGGGCGTGCCGACGTTCCAGTCGATCCGCTGACCCGACACCGTCGGGGTGGGGACGTCGATGCCGGCGGACGTGCCGCCCGCGACGGCCGAGTCGAGGTACCGCACGCCGGTGGGCAGGAAGTCGGTGACGAGGGGGTTTCGCACGTCGATCTGCGTGGCGAAGTCGACGGTCAGCTCGTAGCAGACCACGTCACCCGGCACGAAGGCGGTGTCACCGGCATCCGTCTGGTTCTGGTCCCACGCTCCGTCGGACGAGGGCACGGCGCACGAGGTGGCGGCGTCGCCGCCGGCGAGGACGGCGTCACGCGCCAGCACCCGCTTGGAGATGCCGGAGAAGCCCGACACGATCTCGGCGGCCGAGTCGTCCCACACGTCCTCGTCGCCGAAGGCGGGGACGCCCGAGCCGTTGGTGATGCCCTCGAGCGCGGGGACCGAGTGCGTCATGCCCTCGATCTCGACCGTGTTCTCGAGGTCGTCGCCGGAGGACGTGTTGCCGACGTACGGCGCGTCGTCGGTGTACTCCGCGCGCATGAAGGCCGTGTACACGATCTGCAGGCCGTCGTTCGCGGCCAGTGCGGTGGGGTCGGGGGTGAACGTCAGCTCGAACGTGCCGGCGACCGCGTCGTAGTGGATGCTGTCCAGCGTGGCGCCCGTCAGCGCCGCCCCGGTCGCGGACGACGGGTAGGCGCAGTCGCTCGGCCAGGGGTCGCCGGTGAGCGTCGCGCCGCCCGTGGGGATCGCGGGGCAGAGGCCGTTGGGGTACGTGTCGACGACGGTCATGTCGTCGGCCGAGGTGTATTCGCTCGTGGCGAGATCCAGCGTGAAGGTCGCGAGGCGCCCGGTGCGGAACTCGTTGCCCTCGCTGCCTTCGCCGGTGTCGACGCTCTTGAGGATGCGCAGATCCATCGCCTGGATGCGTTCGGTGTCGGTGTCGGACACCGACACCGCGGCGCCCGCGGCGAGGGGGCCCGCGTACGTGCCGGCGACGGTCGCGGAGTTCGTGTAGAGGATGCCGTCGTTGTAGCCGTCTGCCAGGCCCTGACGGGTCGACGGGCCGTTGTTGTTGTTCAGGTTCGAGCCCTGCGCGAGGCTGCCCGGCGAGGGGGCGCCGGAGCCCGCGTCGGTCGCGAAGTCCATCGTGTTCTCGAACAGGGGCACGGCGGCCGCGTAGCGGATCGTGGTGACACCGGGCGTGCCGGCGGCGGTCGGGAACGCCTGCGCGGTCGCCCCGCTGAGCGCGGGCAGCTGCCAGGTGACCTTCGTGTAGACGCCGGCGGGCAGATCGGCGGGGATGCCGGTGTCGACCGTCTCGACGCTGACCGGAGCGAGGCAGTCGGTGGGGGAGCTGCCGGTCACCTGCCCCGCTCCGGGGTATTCGCGGGTGCCGTCGGGGCCCGACAGCAGCGCGGAGGGCTGGGTGTTGTCGACATCCGCGCAGCCGAGGAACTCGAGGCCGGCGGGAAGGTAGTCGACGACGGTGACGCCGTCGGTGGCGCCCTGCGGGGTGTTCTCGATCGTCAGCGTGTAGACGGTCTGATGGTCGTGCACGCCGCGCAGGAGCTCGATCTCGGGGCTCGGCTCGCTCTTGGTCAGGCGCAGCGCCTTCACGGGCGCGGTGGTCACGGCGTCGTCGGACGACGTCTCGGCGAGCGCCGCGGCGCCGCCGACGCCGGTGGAGCCGTCGAAGACGGGCTTGAGTGCCGGGTCGGACGACACGTAGCCGTCCAGGCGGAACGTGGGAGCGGCGCCGACGGGGAAGACGGCCGCATCCGGCCGCACCGTGAGGGTCGACGCGTAGTCGGCCGTGGCGGGCAGGTCGGCGACGTCCTCGAACACCCAGAGCTGGGTTCCGGCCGGGACGGTCGGCAGCGGCGGGGTCTTGCTGCTGTTGGGCAGCGTCGCACCGCTGGCGTAGATCACGGGGGTGCCGAGTCCGCTCGCGACGAAGTCGATGCCGTTGGGGACGCTCAGCGTGAAGCCGATGTTGTAGCCGCCCGCATCCGCCGCGCTGTTCGTGAGCGACACGTCGAACGTCGCATCCTCGCCGGCGAGGATGAACGGCTTCGGGTCGGCGTCGCCGTGCGCGCCGCCGGTGTCCTGCAGCGCGAGCGATGCGGTGGGGGCGGGCAGCGCGGCGGCGGTCGCGCTCGTCGCGCTCCAGACGCCGAGGCCCAGCATCCCCAGCACGAGAGCCGGGGCGGTGGCGAACGCCAGGGCGCGGGTGCGCGCCGTGCGTCGTGCGGCGGTGCGTCGGCGCGCGACGCGTCCGTCGGCGAGAGCGGTGTGGGCCGTGTGCATGGATCCCCCTGGATTCAGCGGTGGGCACGCGCGGACGAACGCGCTGGGGCGGCGGGCAGAATGCCGTCGTCCGGGGCGCGCTCGGGGGGCGTGCGGGAACGGCACGGGTGGCCGTTCCCCTTCAGGGTGGAGATCCCGCGCCCCGCCGCATCCGCATCCGCCCCGTTTTCACCCGCGCTTTCACCCCGCCCGCGGGTGTGGTGTGGGTGTGTGTGGGTGCGGGTGCGGGTGCGGGTGCGGGGGCTGGTGGGTTCTGCGCGGGTGGGTCTTGCTCACTCGTCGCATATGCCGGGTGCTGCGGCGGGGGACCCTGCTTTCGCGGCGAGTGAGCTGGGGCGGGGACGGGCTGAGGCGGGGAGGGGCTTTGGCGGGGCACGGTTCCCGGGTGGTTCTGCGTGGGAAGGTCTTGCTGACTCGTCGCATATGCCGGGTGCTGCGGCGGGGGACCCCGCATTCGCGGCGAGTGAGCTGGGGTCGGGCCCGTGCTCGGGATGGGTCTCGGGCCCGTGCTCGGGATGGGGTCGGGCTGGGGGATGGGGCGGGGTTCCGGGGTGCGGTGGGGTCTCGGGGGCGGGTCCTGCGCGGGCGGGTCTTGCTCACTCGTCGCAGATGACGGATGCCGAGCCGCCCGCACCCCGCTTTCGCGACGAGTGGGCGGCGAGGGGGTCGGGTAGCGTCGCGGATATGGATGTCGCGGTGCTCGGAGCCACGGGGGATGTCGGGCGCGCGATCTGCGCGGAGCTCATCGAGCGGCGGATCCTGCGTCCCACCTCGCGGTTGCAGCTCGTCGGCCGCGCGGACGGTGCGTCGGGTCGGGCGGCCCACGGGCTGCGCGTCGACCTGATCGACGCGCACGACGAGCATGCTCCGCTCATCGATGTGGCGCTGACCCCCGACGAGGTCGTCGCCGACGTGATCGTGCTCGCGGCCGGACGGACCATCCCGACCGGCGTCGGTCAGGTCGTCGATCGCGATGCGCTCGCCGCCGCCAACCTCGAGATCTTCGACGAGTACGCCGCCGCCATCGCCGCGAACGGCAGCGGCCATGAGGTGGTCGTCGTCGTGTCCAACCCGGTGGAGCTCGGTGTCGCCGTGGTCGCCCGTCACCTGGGCCGTCACCGTGTGATCGGCATGGGCGGGTGGCTCGACACCCTGCGTTTCCGCCGCGAAGTCGCCTCGGCCCTCGGCATCCGACGTCAACGCGTCAGCGGCTTCGTGGCCGGACAGCACGGCGATGCGGCCGTGCCGTTGTGGTCGAGCGTGCGGCTGCGCGGGCTCGATGTGGACGAGCGGCTCGACGTGCTCGACCGGCTGCGGGGACCCCGCGACCTCAGCACGTTCGCGGGCGAGATCGCCGCGGCCAAAGCGGAGCTCGGCGCGATCTCGGCGGCGGCGGATGCGGCCTCGCTCGGACGCGCCTTCGCCCGCATCGACGAGTGGCCGCCCGACGTGCAGGCGGTCGTCCGGCCCTACCTCACCCACCAGAGCGGGGCGAAGACGGCATTCGGCACGGCCGGAGCCACCGTCGATCTCGTCGATACCATCCTCGACGGACGGGACATCGTGGTGGCCGGTCAGGTGCTGCTCGACGGCGAGATCGCGCTCGACGGCATCCCGTGGCGCGGTGTGCTCGGCGTGCCCGTCGTCCTCGGTCCCGATGGATGGCGCGACGTGCTCCTCGGCGAGCTCGCGCCCGACGAGGAGCGCCGGCTCGCGGCCGTGGGCGGGCAGATCACGTCGTCGATCGAGGGGTGGATGCGGTGAGCACCGGCGAAGCGGAACAGCCACGCACCGGCGGCGTGCACGAGCGGTGGATCGTGTTCGTCTCGGCGCACGACCGGAGCGGCACGCTGACGGCGCTCGCCGAGACCTTCTCGAGCAGAGGAGTGAGCTTCACCTCGTTCACCACGTTGACGGTGGCCGACGGGGCCGGCGCAATGTCGATCATCTTCCGCGCGAGCGAGCGGCTGGCCCGTGTTCTCGCGCGCACGCTCGAACGCCTCGCCATGACGCGCACCGTGTCGCTGCACCGGGCGTCGGAACCCGCCGTCCGCGCGGTGGCGGTCGTGGCGGTCGTGGCGGGCGCAGTGGGCGTGGGCGGGTCGTCGGTGGCGGTCACCCGGGCCGGGTGGGCGGATGGGGGCGCCGTCATCGTCTCGGGGTCGCTCGTCGATGTCGAGGCCGCCCTCGAGCCTCTGCCCGTCGGAGCCGTGCACGCCATCACGGTCCTCCCACCCGCCTGACCCGCGTCGCGCGTCGCGCGTCGCGTCGCGAGACCACCCTGTTCACTCGTCGCGAAAGCAGGGTGTGCCGCGCGAGCACCGTGCACATGCGACGAGTGAGCAAGGTATGCGCGTGCCCCGCCATCGCTTCCGCGCTCCCCGCCATGCCGCGTCGCACCCGCCATGCCGCGTCGCACCCGCCACCACCACCCTGTTCATTCGTCGCGAAAGCGGGGTGTGCCCAACGAGCACCGCGCATATGCGACGAGTGGGCAGGGTTTGCGCCTGCCCCGCCGTCGTGCCCGCCCCCGCCATGCCCCGCCGCGCCCGCCCCGCCCCGCCCCCCCCGCGCGCCGCCACCACCCTGTTCATTCGTCGCGAAAGCGGGGCGCGTCGCGCGAGCACCGTGCATACGCGACGAGTGAGCAAACACCCCCCACCCCGTCAGGCCGGGGCGCCGCCGCGCTCCGCGCGCCGGGCGGGGAGGTAGCAGAACACGCCCAGGATGCTGAACGCACCGGCGACGATCACCGCCGCACCGGTGCCGGCGGCTTCCGCGAGCGGCAGCAGCACGAGCAGCCCGACGCTGTAGACGCCGCCGGCCACCATCGAATTCGCCGACAGCACCGTCGCGCGGGTGTTCGCGTCCGCCTCCCGATGCAGCAGCACATTGTGCAGGGGCCCCGCGGCCCCGTGCGTCAGGTACGCCAGTCCGTACGCCGACAGCAGCCCGATCGGCCCGGCCGCCACCCCCATCGCCACGACGAACAGCCCGTTCAGCACGCGGGCGACCATGGCCGTCGTGACGACGCCGATGCGTCGGCTCGCCCGTCCCGCGACGAAGGCGCCCGCCGCGAACAGTGCCCACGCGGCCGCGGAGGCTGGCCCGAACACCGCGCCCGCCGCATCCTCGCCGCCGAGCACCTCGGCGAGTCTCACCGGGGTCAGGCTCTCGAAGGCGACCATCGCGACCGCCCAGAACACCTCGACGGCGATCAGCGCGCGCAGCACGGGCGAGCGGCGCAGGAGGCGAAAGGCGGCGACCGGCGCTGCGGGACGATCGGCGGATGCGGCGGCCCCGGGCTTCGTCGCCCGATGTCTCCGTCGCGGTGGCTCCCGCACCAGCACAGCGGTGGCGAGGGTCGACCCGATCGCGCCCGCGAGCGCGACCAGGAACGGCAGCACGAGCGGCGACCATCCGGGCACGGGCGCCCACGCGACGAGCCCGCCGCCCGCCAGAGCCCCGCCGGCGATGCCGAGTCCGAGCACGGTTCCCGCGCGGGAGAGGGTGCGCTCGAGCGGGTAGTCCGGTTCGGCAGCGGTGGCCGCATCCACGAACCACGCTTCGAGCGGTCCAGAGTCCAGCGCGCGGAAGACCCCCTGCAGCAGGATGGCGGCGGCGAACCACACGAAGCCGTCGGCGACGACGAACAGTGCGGTCGCGGCGACCCCGATGATGCCCGCGACCACCAGCACCGGTCGGCGCCCGAACGTGTCGGCGAGGCCGCCCGTCGGAAGCTCGAGCCCCAGCACCACGAACCCCTGCACCGAGAGCAGGACGCCGACCTCGGTGAGGGTGAGCCCGCGCTCGAGGGGGAGGAGGACGGTGAGCCCGAACGTCACGCCGACCGGCACCCAGCGCAGCGCGGTGAGCAGCATCAGGCGTCGTTCGGCCTGACGCGCCGTGAGCAGCACGGTTCAGCCCAGGTCGACGGGGCGGGTGAACGTCGTGAGGTGGATGCGGCGAGCCGACCCATCGCCTGAGCCCGCGTCGCGGTACTTCTCGGCCAGCGCAGCCAGCTCGTCCCGCAGCGACGCGGCCTGCGCCGGAGTGACCTCGAGGAAGGTGTCGCTGAGCCCCATCACGTCGACCCATTCCGTGGGCCATTCCGCCGCTGCATCCAGCCATTCCTCGGCACGCACGGCGAACTGGCGCACGTAGTCGCGTTGCAGCCAGTCCATCGCGGTGCGGGCGTCCTCGTCGCCCTCGAATGCGGAGTTGACCCACGAGTGCGCGCGGGATGCGGCGCGCCACAGCCGCCGCCGCCCGGCCCCCTCCTCGGTGTCCACCACGAGCCCGACGCTTTCCAGGGCGCGCAGGTGATAGCTCGTCGCACCGGAGTTCGTGCCCAGCGCCGCGGCGATGGTGGTGGCGGTGGCGGGCCCCGCGATGCGCAGCCGACTCAGGATGCGCGAGCGCAACGGATGAGCGAGCACTTTCACCGATCGTTCGTCGAGCTCGATCGTGTCGCGGATCTCCGGGGTGTCGTCGTGTGCATCCATACGCCGAGCATGACATGCATAGAATCTATGCACAAGTTCTCTGCATGCGCGGTGGTGCCGGGTGCGGTTGCGAGGATGCGGAGTGCGCGAGGTCGGTGCGGAGATCGAGTCGGCGTTCCTCCCTCTCCCGCCCCCGGTTCGCTCGCCGCATACGCGGGGTGCGTATCGCGCGCACCCTGCATATGCGACGAGTCGGCAAGGAGAGCTGCCATCGCTTCGCCGTCGGCATGAACCTCGCGGCGCCCGCCACGCCACATCCCGCGCCGATCGTTCGGCCCCTCGCCCCCTCGCCCCTTTGCTCATTCGCCGCATACGCGGGGTGCGTGTCGCGCGAACTCTGCATATGCGACGAGCGAGCAAGGAGAGGCGAGCGAGCAAGGAGAGGCGAGCGAGCAAGGAGAGGCGAGCGAGCAAGGAGAGGCAGATGCACAAGGAGAGTGCGCCCCGGCAGGCCCGACCTCACGCGAGTGCGCCCCGGCAGACCCGGCGCCACGGGGGCCCGACCCCGCCCCGCGGGCCCGTAGGGGGGTCGGGCGCAAGACGAGGGCTTCGTGCGGCGGGGTCGGCGTGCTAGTCTGACTCTTTGGTGCCGCGACCCTGCTGGTCCGGCCCGCGAACGTGAGCCCTCCACTGGCGTCTTGCCGCGACATCTGTCACCGGAAGCACCCCGGAGTGGGATTCACGAACTTCTCCGTTCGACTAAGAAAGCAGCACTACTGTGACGCGCACTTACACCCCCAAGGCTGGCGAAGTCCAGCGCGAGTGGCTGGTCATCGACGCGACCGACGTCGTCCTCGGACGCCTCGCGACGCACGCGGCGGTCCTCCTCCGCGGCAAGCACAAGCCGACCTTCGCCAACCACATCGACACCGGTGACTTCGTCATCGTCATCAACGCCGAGAAGGTGGCCCTCACGGGTCAGAAGCTCGAGCAGAAGAAGGCGTACCGCCACTCGGGCTACCCGGGCGGACTGAAGTCGGTCACCTACTCGGAGCTCCTCGAGAAGAACCCGGTTCGCGCCGTCGAGAAGGCCATCCGCGGCATGCTCCCCAAGAACAGCATCGGCCGGCAGCAGCTGACGAAGCTCAAGGTCTACCGTGGCGCCGAGCACCCGCACGCCGCTCAGCAGCCCCAGGCCTACGTCTTCGACCAGGTCGCCCAGTAAGCGCCGAAAAGGATAAGGACAACACTCGTGGCGAACATCGAAGAAACCACCAACTACTCGACCGAGACGCCGGCCGACCTCGAGGCCGCTAGCGCCCCGCGTCCCGTGCTCTCCGTCCCCGGCGCTGCCGTCGGTCGTCGCAAGCAGGCCATCGCCCGCGTGCGCATCATCCCCGGCTCGGGCGTCATCACGATCAACGGCCGCACGTTCGAGGACTACTTCCCGAACAAGCTGCACCAGCAGCTGGTGACCGACCCCTTCACGGTGCTCAACCTCACCGACGCGTACGACGTC
Organism: Microbacterium sp. NPDC089189; assembly: GCF_040685095.1. Classification (NCBI taxonomy): domain Bacteria; kingdom Bacillati; phylum Actinomycetota; class Actinomycetes; order Micrococcales; family Microbacteriaceae; genus Microbacterium; species Microbacterium sp. NPDC089189. The sequence goes on along the minus strand of NZ_JBFBHG010000004.1, from coordinate 120,847 downwards.
ATCGCGCGCATCCACGGTGGTGGCCCCTCGGGTCAGGCCGGCGCACTGCGTCTGGGCATCGCCCGTTCGCTGAACGGCATCGACGAAGAGAACAACCGCCCGACCCTGAAGAAGGCCGGCTTCCTCTCGCGCGACGCTCGCGTCAAGGAGCGCAAGAAGGCCGGTCTCAAGAAGGCCCGCAAGGCTCCTCAGTACTCGAAGCGCTGACACGCCAGATGGCGTTGTTCGGTACGGACGGCGTGCGGGGGCTGGCCAACGGCCCCCTCACCGCCGATCTGGCGCTCTCCCTGGCCCAGGCGACTGCCGTCGTCCTGGGCCAGGGACGTTCCGCGGACGCACGTCGTGCGTCCGGCAAGCGGATCACGGCGGTCGTCGCCCGCGACCCCCGCATCTCGGGCGAGTTCCTCGCCTCGGCGGTCGCTGCGGGGCTCGCCTCATCCGGGGTCGACGTGCTCGATGCCGGCGTGCTTCCCACGCCGTCTCTCGCGTTCCTGGTGGCCGACATCGACGCCGACTTCGGCGTGATGGTCTCGGCCTCGCACAACCCCGCTCCCGACAACGGGATCAAGATCTTCGCGCGTGGCGGTGTCAAGCTCCCCGATGAGGTCGAGCAGCGCATCGAGTTCGCCGTGGCAGGGCCGAAGCTCCTGCCCACCGGCGCAGACGTGGGCCGCATCCGCCGGTTCGCGGATGCCGAGGACCGCTACGTCGTCCACCTGCTCCAGTCCCTGCCGCACCGCCTAGAGGGCCTGCACGTCGTCCTCGACTGCGCCCACGGCGCCGCCGCCGGGGTCTCTCCCGAGACGTTCCGCGATGCCGGCGCCCAGGTCACCGTGATCGGCGCCGATCCCGACGGCCTCAACATCAACGACGGGGTGGGCTCGACCCACCTCGATCACCTCGCCGAGCAGGTGCTCCGCGTCGGTGCCGACCTCGGCATCGCGCACGACGGCGACGCCGATCGCTGCCTGGCGGTGGATGCGGCGGGCCGCACCATCGACGGCGACCAGATCATGGCCATCCTCGCGGCCGCGATGCAGGACCGTGGCGTCCTCCGCGACGACACCCTGGTGGCCACCGTCATGAGCAACCTCGGATTGCACCGGGCGATGGACGCGCGGGGGATCCGCGTCGTCCAGACCGGTGTCGGCGATCGTTACGTGCTCGAGGCGATGAACCAGAACGACTACTCGCTGGGCGGCGAGCAGTCGGGTCACGTCATCATGAGCGACTTCGCCACGACGGGCGACGGATTGCTCACGGGCCTGCACCTCATGGCCGAGATGGCGCGTCAGAACAAGACGCTCGCCGAGCTCGCGTCGATCATGACGGTCTTCCCGCAGGTGCTCGTCAACGTCACGGGCGTCGACCGCACACGCGTGGCCGATCCCGTCGTCTCGGCTGCGGTGGCCGAGGCCACGGCGGAGCTCGGCTCGAGCGGACGCGTGCTGCTGCGCGCCTCCGGCACCGAGCCGCTCGTGCGCGTGATGGTCGAGGCCGAGGGCATCGACGACGCCCGGCGCATCGCCGACCGTCTCGCCGACGTCGTGCGCGAGCGCCTCGCCCTCTGACCCCGGTTCGTCCGCCGCGGGTCAGGCGTGGGGCAGCCGCGCCTCGAGGACGGCGCCGGTGGGGGTGTCGACGGCGTCGCGCAGATCGAGCGTGCCGTCGAGCGAGCCGAGGCGTTCGGCGAGACGGGCCAGGCCGCTCGGGCGTGCGTCGGGGGCCACGCCGATGCCGTCGTCGGCCACGCGGAGCACGACCGCATCCGCGGTGGCGTCGACGGTCACATCGATCGCCGTGGCCTGCCCGTGGCGGAGGGCGTTCGAGACCGCTTCCTCGGCCACCCGCACGAGCGCCAGACGCCGGTCGAGGTCGAGCTCGAGTGCCGCGGCCGTGTCGGCGGCGGGCGCCACGACCAGTCGGGCGCCGATCGCGGCGGGGATGCGGCCCGTCAGCGCCCGGAGGGCCGGCACGAGTCCGCGGTCGATGCCCTCGGGATACAGCGAGGCGCTGAAGGCGCGCAGTTCGTTCTCGCGCAGATCGTCGAGCTCCGCGCGCACCCGGTCGAGCCGGGCCCGGTTATCGCCCGTCAGGTGGCGCGCCACATCCGTCAGCTCGGCCTGCATCATGACGACCCGCCCCTGCACGTTGCCGTGCAGGGCATCGGCGATCTCGCGTCGGACGCGCAGCTCCTCCTGCTGGAGGGATGCGAGCGCCTCGGTGGCCTGGGCCGCCTGCGCGGTGCGCGCCCGCTCGGACTCCCGCGCCTGTCGCTGCGAGGCGACGGCCAGCAGCGCGAACGCATAGGTGACGATGAGCAGCAGCATCGCCATGATGCCGTCGGTGAGCGAGTAGTGCGGCTGCGGGTAGAAGCCGCCGATGATCTGCAGCACGGCGCGGAAGGCGGCCGGGATCGCCGCGCACACCAGCAGGATGACGATGCGGGCGACGCCCTGCCGGTCGATCAGGCGCAACCGCGAGCCGACGAGCATCGCCACCGCGATCGTGGCGATGTTGAGTGCGACGCGCAGCAGCAGGTTGACCAGCGGCGATGCCTCGACGCCGCGCAGGCTGGCGGCGTTGATGCCGAGGAGCACGACGGCCTGCGTGCTGATGGAGAGCGAGAGGACGCCGCCGAGGACACCGACGACCAGGACGAAGAGGCGCTGGTCCAGCCGGCGGTCCTCGGCGATGTCGACCGGTCGGGGGTCGACCGGGGTGCTCACGCGCTCTCCTCGAGGAAGATGCGCACCGCGCTCACGCGGGGGTTGCGTTCGGCGTCGCCGCCGAGTCCGAGCGCGCCGTAGACCGCGTTCACGTGGTTGTCGACCGAACGGTCGGCGAGTTCCAGCCGGCGCGCGATGGCCGTGTTGGTGAGACCCTCGGCGAGCAGGGAGAGCACCTCGAACTGACGCGCGCTGAGGGCGGCGAGGCGCCCGCGTGGCCGCGCCCGGCGGCGTTCGACGAGCTCGCGGTCGAGCACGCTGCGGCCGGCGGCGCTGGCGCGGATGGCGGAGAGCAGGGATGTCGCCGAGAGCGCGGAGGTCTTCGACAGGTAGCTCCAGCGTCGTCGCTGGTCCTCGGGGATCTCGAGCAGGGCGGTGAGGTGATCGACCGCCGACAGCAGCACGACCGACAGATCGGGGCGGCTGCGCTGCAGATCGCGGCCGAGCTGCAGGCCGTCGCCGTCGGGCAGGGTGATGTCGAGCAAGGCCACATCGAGGTCGGTCGGGAACGCCTCGGCCTCGGCGACGTTCGCCGCCACGGCCACCAGGTCCAGGTCGGGGACCGAGCGCAGCAGACCCGCGAGCATGTCGCGGTACAGCGGCTGGTCCTCGACGAGGGCGATCCTCACATGCGCCACCCGGCGATCCTCCACGTAGAAATACCCATCACAGGGCAACTCTCACACACTGCCCACACCGAGCGGTAGCCTAACCCGACCGGCGCCCCGTCCATCGATCGTGCGTCCGCGGATCTCACTCCGCGGGGCGGGTGAGCCCGTCGAGCATGGCCCAGAAGGCGAGGGCGGGCAGCTCCCATTCGACGGGCGTCCCGTCCAGGCCCGGGCGCATCATCACGCCCTCGAGCTCGTCGATCCCGACGAGACGTTTGCTGGCGATGCCCTCGATGAGCGAGGCCCCGGCGGCCGCGATGTGCATCCACGTGACCCCCTCGGCGGGGCGTCGTCCCGCGGCCTCCAGGACCCCCTGGTAGACCGTCGCCATCTCGTGGAGGAACTGCGTCTCGCTCGCGCGCAGGGCCGCCCGCATCCGCGGCTGCTGCTCTTCGGGAAGACTCGGAACGCATACCGAGAGCGCCATATAGGTCTTCCACTCGGCGGAGGTCGTGGTGTCGGCGACGTTCCGCTCGATCGCCACGCGCACGGATTCCTGGAGGACCGCCATGATGCCGGCGGGGTTCGGGGTGCCGTCGGGGTTCACGAGGCGATCGGTGTGGCGGGTGAAGATCTCCGTCGCGATCTCGGTCGTGGCGGGGGAGTAGCCGAGCGAGTGCGGGCCGGATGGCTCGAGCAGCCGCAGCATGAGGGCCGTGAGCAGCTCGTCCTTGCCCCCGAAGGCGGCGAACGCGGAGCTGCGGGGAACGCCGACGCGCCGGATCAGCTCCTCCATGTTGAGGTGATGCAGTCCCACCGACAGTCCGCCGCCGGCGAGCATCTCCTCGGCGGCATCCAGGACGCGTTCGCGCAGCTCGGCACGCGTGATCCGCGGGGCCTTGTTGCGGGAGCGCGACGCCGTGGGCGATGACGAAACGTTATGGACTCTGAGTCCAGAGTCTTGTTCATCGTCGCGCTGTGCTCTAATTTCGTTCATACCGACGGAAGATCCTGCTCTCGCGAAGCGCCGGCAGTGATCGCCTTTGGGGGGACGTCGGTACCGACGGCCGGGCGGTCGGGATGAGTTCATCCCGACCCTCGGGTTCGGGTTCAGTCTACGTTCGGCGTCGCGGGCTATCGGGAGCAGCGGCGCCGAACGTAGGCGACCTCATCCCCAGGCCATCGACTCGATGTAGCGCAGCAGGACGCCTTCGCGCAGCGCCCAGGGGCTCACCTCGAGCTCGTCGATGTCGAGCGCACGCATCGCGGTGTGCAGCACCACCGCGCCAGCGACGATCTGGAACGTGCGATCGGCGGTGATGCCGGGGAGCTCCTGGCGTGCCGAGGCGGGAAGGCGGGCGAGCCGCGGGATCCAGGACCCGAGCGCGGCCCGGGGCAGCAGCATCCGCTCGCCGCCCGACCATCCCGGCACGGGGTAGCCCGCGAGGCGTGCGAGCGAGCGGATCGCCTTCGACGACCCGGCCACGTGGTCGGGGTGCGGCTGGCCGGCGAACTGCGCGACGACCGGCGCCAGCACCTCCTGCGCGTGGGTGCGCAGCACCTCGACGGCGTCTTCTCCGGGCGGATCCTCCGGCAGGAACCGCACCGTCATGCGGCCGGCGCCCAGCGGCACGGATGCGGCCGCCGCCGGCAGCTCGTCCGATCCCGCGGCCACTTCGAGCGAGCCGCCGCCGATGTCGAAGAGCAGGATCTGCCCGGCCGACCATCCGAACCACCGGCGCACGGCGAGGAACGTGAAGCGTGCCTCGTCCTCGCCGCCGAGCACCTGCAGCGGCTGACCGAGCGCGTCCTCGATGCGCGCGATCACCTCGGTGCCGTTGGTGGCTTCGCGGACGGCGGAGGTGGCGGTGGCGAGCAGTTCGACCACGCCTTCCTTGCGCGCGGTCTGGCGCGCCTCTGCGACGGCGTCCTCGAGCGCGCGGATGCCCTCCTCGCTGATCGCCCCGGTGGGTGTCAGGTAGCGCATGAGGCGCAGCACCGTGCGACGGCTCGTCGTCGCCAGCGGGCGGCCGCCCGGATGCGCGTCGGCCACCAGCAGGTGGACCGTGTTGGAACCGATGTCGAGGACGCCCAGACGCATCGTTCGAGCGTACCGGCGCGCATCCTGTGCGCGCTGTGCGGGGCGCGCCCGCGAGGCGGTGCGTGACCGCGGTGCGGGAGACCGGGGTTGCGGGTGTGGGCCCGGGCGACGGAGCGGTAGGGCTGAGCGTGCGCGTCGGCAACCGGTGTCGACACTCGGCGTCATGTGACGTCATGCCCCGACGCGCTCACAGCCCACGCATAGCCGATGGATAGCGTCGCCACATCCCCGATCCCGAGGTCCTCACCATGCTCGAATCATTCGACCCGCTCTCCGCCGTCTCGCTGGCGGTCGTCGTCGCGGCGTTCGCCGGCCTCATCGTGCTGCGGCGCCGGGGATGGGGCTTCACATCGCTCGTCCTGATCGCGCTCGTGATCGGCATCGGCGTGGGGCTCGCCTTCGGCGGCCACCTGTCCTACGTCGCTTTCCTCGGCGACCTCTACGTGCAGATCATCACGGCGGTCGTCGCCCCGCTCATCTTCATCTCGATCCTCTCCAGCGTGACCTCGCTCGGGTCGACGTCGAAGCTGCGCACCATCGGGCTGTCGAGCACGCTCTGGCTCCTCGCGACCAACGCGATCGCGATCGTGCTGACGCTGGCCGTGGTGCTGACGATCGGCCTCGGCGAGGGCGCCGAGTTGGATGTGGCGGGCGCACGCGGAGCCGATTCGCTCACGGGCCTCATCCGCCCGCTCGACGAGGTGCTGCTGGGGCTGTTCCCCGCCAACCTCGCGGGCGACTTCGTGGGCAACAACATCGTGCCGATCATCCTCTTCGCGCTGCTGCTCGCCGTGGCCTACATCGTCGCCGCGCGCCGCGAGGACCGGCAGCTCACCGCGTTCAAGGACCTCGTCGACGGCACCAAGAAGGTCGTCATGACCGCCGTCGGGTTCATCGTCGAGCTCACCCCGTACGCCGTGCTCGCGCTCGTCGCATCCACGACCGCCGTCGCGGTGACCCGCATCGAGACGGTGCTCTCGCTCCTCTCGGTGCTGATCGTGGCGCTGGCCATCACGTTCTTCGACGCCTACGTCGTCAACGGCCTGCTGCTGCGGATCGTCGCCGACGTGAACCCGCTCCGGTGGTTCCGGCTGCTGACCCCCGCGCAGTACACGGCCTTCACGACCCAGTCGAGCGTGGGCACGCTGCCCATCACGATCCCCACCCTCGTGCGCAAGGTCGGGGTCCCCGAAGACATCGCCGCGTTCACTGCGCCCGTGGGGACCACGATCGGCATGCCGGGGTGCGCGGGGATCTGGCCGATCATCGTGGCCGTCTTCTCGATCAACGCGCTGGGGATCGAGTACTCGGTCGTGGACTACCTCGTGCTGGCGGGGCTCTGCCTGCTCGTCTCGCTCGGCACGGCCGGTGTGCCCGGCACGGCGATCATCACCGCCACGGCCGTGCTGACCGCCGTCGGGCTTCCGGTCGAGATCCTCGTCATCCTGGTGCCCATCAGTGCGGTGGCCGGAACGGCCAGCACGATGGCCAACGTCACCGCCGCCGCGACCGCCGCGACGATCGTCGCCCGGCGCCGCGGGCAGCTCGACGACGCGGTGTTCCGCGGCACGGCTGCCCCGGGCGCGCCCTCGGAGCTCGCGGTCGCGACGCCCGCGGCGTCGGTCGTCGACGGAGCGCCCCCGCGCGCGCCCGCGACCCGTGCCGAGGCGCGCACCGCCGCGGCCACCCCGCCCGCCGGCATCACGATCCCCGACGACATCCCCGTGGGGCAGTGCGAGCTGCCCGCCGACCGCTCTCGATCCGTGAGGACCCCATGACCGCCCGATCCCCCCTCCGCACCCGTCGCCACGCCCGCCTGTGGGCCGCCGGATTGGTCGTGGCGTTCGCCGCGGTGGCGTCGCCGACGGTGGCCCCCGTCCTCCCCGCCGCGCACGCGGCCGGTGACGTCTGCGACCTCTGCTCGGTCAACTTCGACCCGGGCGCCTGCGACAGGATCGGCGGCTGGCCCTATGACTCGACGCTCGAGTCGCCGCCGCCGGCGGTGTCGGGCGGAACGGCCCCCGCTCCCGCGCAGCCCGCCCCCGCTCCGGCGCAGCCCGCGCCGGCCCCCGCACAGCCCGCGCCCGCGCCCGCGCAGCCGGCCGCGCCCGCGCAGCCCGCCGCCCCGGCGCAACCGGGGTCGCCCGCACGCCCGGCAGCGCCCGGCGCGGGGAGCACCGGCACCACGTCGCAGACCGGCACCACGTCGCAGACCGGTGCCGTCGAGGGGGTCGTCGTCGCGGCACCCGGCGCCCCGACGGCGCTCGCGCACACCGTGACCGGTCGCACCCTCTCGCTCACGTGGACGGCTCCGGCCGACGGCGGGTCCGCCCTCACCGGCTATGCGCTCGTCCTCAACGGGGGAACGCCCATCGTCCTCCCGGCCGATGCCACGTCGTATGAGATCGCGCTGGGCGCCGGCGACTACGACGCCGTCCTCACCGCCACCAACGCCGTGGGTGCGTCGCCCGCGACTGCCGAGATCACCGGCATCCGCATCGGCGCCACGCCCACCCCGTCGCCCACCCTCACGGCCCTCGCGTCGGCCGGGGAGCGCACCGACGACTCCGCGCCCCTTGTCGGCGGCGTGGCGCTCATCGCGCTCGTGATCGCGGCGGGCGGGGCCACCGGATGGTGGTGGCTGCGGCGACGCCGCGCATCGGCGGCATCCACCGAGACCCCCTGAACGTCCCGCTCCCATCCACCGAGAGAACAGGAACACCCGACCATGAGCAGATCCACGAGGTATGCCGCGGCCATCGCCGCCGGCGCCCTCCTGGCGGTGGGCGGCGTCGCCGTCCCGGCCGCGTCCGCGGCACCCGCGCCCGACGCGCCCGACTACTTCGCCGACACCATCCCGGGCCTGCGGGCGGGCTCCGTGTTCACCGCCGTCACGTACGAGCGGCTCGAGCGGCTGCTGAACTCGGACGGCACGTACGCCGTGCTCATCGGGGGTCCCGAGGACGCCACGACGGCGGCGACCGCCGCCCACATCGACGCGGTCGCCGCGCAGTACGGCGTCGACGCGGTCTACACGTTCGATCCGCGGCTGGATGGAGCGGATGTCGACATCCGCACCTCCGCCATCCCCGAGATCGCCGGGCTCTACACGAACCTCGTGACGTCGTACCTGAACAAGGACACGACCCCGGAGTTCGCCGACGGCGACAGCGACCCCTACCTCGTCGTCTACGACCGCTCGCACACGGCGGGCGGCGTCGAGGATCGCATCGTCGCGTCGCTGAGCGGCACGGTGGATGCGGCGGCCCTCGGCACGGACGACGGCGCGTCGGCGTACCGGGCGCAGGTGGCGGAGGTCTTCGACGCGGTGGCCACGGGCGGCACGGCGGACGTCGACACGCGCAGCCAGTTCGACTTCTTCTCGCAGGCGGTGAACCAGCGCCACGCGGCGCAGTACATCAACCCCGCGACCCACGGCGGCGAGATCCTGACCGCCGCCGACGGCGAGGAGTTCGTGCTCCAGTCGATCACCTACCCCGAGCTGGTGCACCTGCTCGAGTCGGACGGCGAGCACACGATCCTCTTCGGCGGCACCTGGTGCCACAACACCCGCGCGGTCGTGAAGGACGTCAACCGTGCCGCCGCCGACGCCGGTGTCGAGACCGTCTACGTCTTCGACCTGCGCCTGGACGGCTGGAGCGGCGGGCAGGCCCACATCCGCGACACGAACTCCGCGCTCTCCTACCTGTACGGCGACCTGGTCGCCGAGCACTTCCCGGTGCTGCGCACCCAGTACGTCACGAACGCCTCGGCGGGACAGCGCGTGGACTACCGTCCCGGCGGCGACGCCACGGCCGAGCTGAAGACCGCGCAGAAGCTGCAGGTGCCCTATCTCGTGCGCTACGACAAGGACCGCGGCGGCATCGTGCAGGACTGGCTGCGTGACAACGGCAACGGAACCGTCACCGAGTACATGACCGAATGGTGGTGGGTGGCGGGGCTCCCCGGCTCGCGGCCGAACAACGTGCCCGAGGCCGAGTGGCCGGCTCGCCAGGCGACGTCGTGGGCGTTCGCTGCCGAGGCGATCGCGAAGATCGACGGATTCTTCGGACTCGCCGCTGCCCCCGAGGCTCCCGCGGCGCCGACCGCCACGGTCTCGGGACAGGACATCACCGTGCGCTGGAGCGCGCCGGCCGACGGCGGCAGCGCGATCACGGGCTACCGCGTGAGCCTCGACGACGCCGCTCCGGTGACCGTCGCCGCCGATCAGCGCAGCCACGTGTTCACGGGCGTCCCCGCCGGGTCGCACCGGGTGTCGGTCGCGGCCGTCAATCACCTCGGCGCCTCCGCCGCGGTGTTCTCGCAGGCCGTGACCGTCGCGGAGCCGACGACCCCGCCGGGACCGGGCACGGGCGAGGAGCCGGGTGCGGGTGAGGAGCCGGGCACGGGTGAGGAGCCGCAGCTCCTTCCCTCGGTGTCCGTGACGGGGGATCTGAAGCCGGGCGGCAGCATCGTCGTCACCGGTGCGCACCTCGCGGGCGCCGCGCGCGTGAGCGTCGAGATCCACTCCACCCCGCAGCCGCTGGGTACCGCGGTCGTCGCGGCGGACGGCACGTTCCGTCTCGCCGCCACGATCCCGACGGCGACGCCCGCCGGCGCGCACGCCGTGGTCGTGTTCGTCGACGGCGTCGAGGTGGCGCGCACCGCCATCACGGTGGCCGCATCGCCGAGCGCCGCTCTGGCGGCGACCGGCAGTGAGCTGCCCGTCATATGGGGCGCCTCGGCCCTCGCTGCGCTCGTGCTCGGCGCGGTCCTCGTGGCCGCCCGACGCCGCCGCGCCCACGTCTGAGACGCGGATGCCCCGGCCCGGGAGGGTCGGGGCATCCGTGTGCCAGGGCCCGCCGCATCCGCCGCCCGCGCACTACGATGGGCGCGTGCCCGAGGAGACCTTCGTTCCCGCGCCGCCGCTGGCGATGTCGCTGTACCGCGAGATCGATCGTGCCGAATGGGCGCGCACCGCGGCGGGCATCGAACAGCCCCTGACCGAGGCGGAGGTCGTTCAGCTGCGCGGTCTCGGCGACCGGCTCGACCTCGCCGAGGTGCGCGAGGTCTACGTGCCGCTGAGTCGACTGCTGTCGCTGCGCGCGTCCGCGATCAAGCGGCTCGGTGCCGAGGAGAACGCCTTCCTGGGTGAGCCCGACACGACGACGCCGTTCGTGATCGGCGTCGCCGGCTCCGTCGCCGTCGGCAAGTCGACGATCGCGCGTCTGCTCCGTGAGCTCGTCAGCCGCTGGCCCGGCACGCCCCGGGTCGAGCTCGTCACGACCGACGGCTTCCTCTACCCGAACGCGGAGCTGGAGCGTCGCGGCCTCATGGACCGCAAGGGCTTCCCGGAGTCCTACGATCGACGCGCGCTGGTCGAGTTCCTGACGGCCGTGAAGTCGGGCGAGCCCGAGGTGCGCGCCCCGTACTACTCCCACATGCGGTACGACATCGTCCCCGATGCGCACACCACCGTGCGGCGGCCGGATGTGGTGATCGTCGAGGGGCTCAACGTGCTGCAGCCGCCGCCCGCGCCGCACGAGATCGCGGTGAGCGAGCTGTTCGACGTGTCGATCTACGTCGATGCCGATCCCGCCCACATCCAGCAGTGGTACACCGAGCGGTTCCTGGCGCTGCGCGAGTCGGCGTTCAGCAACCCGACGTCGTTCTTCAAGGTCTTCGCCGACATCTCGGATGCCGAGGCCGTCGAGCGTGCCGGCTACTACTGGAACGAGATCAACCTGCCGAACCTGGTCGAGAACGTCCTGCCGACCAAGCACCGCGCCTCTCTCGTCCTCCGCAAGGGCCTCTCCCACGCCGTAGAGAGCGTCCTCCTCCGCAAGCTCTGACCCCACCCCGCGCGCTGGACCCGCGAGACAGCAGTTTCGCGCCGAGACGGTGGGTTAAACCCGCGGTCTCGGCGCCGGGATGCTGTCTCGCGGGTCTGGTGAGGTGCGGGCGGAGGCGGGCACTAGGTGGTTTACCGTGCCTCGGGCGCGTGCGGGAAGTGATTTCGGTACCGTCGGAGCACATCGTTCTGGGGGACTTCTATGAGACGTGCGCTGTCTGCTGTCGTGGTGAGCACCGTTGTCGGTGCCGGGCTGATCTTCGGGGGGAGCGGGGCCGTCGCCGATGACGAGCCCGCGCCCGTCACGACCCTCGCCGACGCGCTCGCGTCGGCGGCTGCCGACGGGGCGACGGATGCGGCCGCGCTCGCGGCATCCACATCCCTGCCCGCAACGGGCCCCGGCAGCCTCACGGTCGACGCATCCGGTGCGGTGCAGGCGACCGTGACGTTCGCATCGCGACCGGATGTGGCGACGCTCGATGCCGTCGCCGCGATCGCGACCCTCGAAACGGTCCACGGCTTCAGCGCGGCGGTGACGGTCGTCGCGGATCCGCAGCGGCTGCCCGAGCTCGCGGCGCTGCCGGGGGTCGTGGGTGTGGCCCCCGTTCTCGCGCCGGCGACGAGTGTCGCCAACAGCGCCGCCGCGACGGACCCCGCCGCCGAGGCCGCCGGCCCCGGCATCCGGCTCGCCGCCGAGGATTCCTGCCGCGCGTTCGGCGTGGATGCGGATGAGCCGCTCCGCTCCGCTCTCGCCCGCGAAACATTCGACGTCGACGGGACCGGCGTGACCGTCGGCATCATCTCCGACTCGTACGAGAGCGGCGCCGCACGCGCGACCACGCCCGCCGAGGAGATCGCGGCGGGACTGCTCCCGGGCCCAGGCAATCCCTGCGGGTACACGAGCCCGGTCGAGGTGCTGGTCGAATCCACATCCGGCGGGGACGAGGGCCGCGGGATGGCGCAGCTCGTGCACGGCGTCGCCCCCGGGTCGCGCCTGCTCTTCGCCAGCGGCAACGGCGGAACCAACGCCATGGCCGACTCGATCATCGCTCTGGCGGATGCGGGTGCCGACATCATCGTCGACGACCTGGGATACGCCGAGGAGCCGCGCTTCCAGCAGGGGCTGATCTCCGCCGCGATCACCGAGGTCCAGAACCGCGGCGTGGCGTACTACTCGGCCGTCGGCAACGACAATGCGACGGGGCATCCGCGCACACCCAGCGCCGGCAAGCCCATCGCGGCCTGGCAGACGATGTCGTACCGGCCCATCGCTTGCCCGGAGTGGGTGGAGGGCCCCGCGGACGCCACGAGCTGGGACTGCCTGGACTTCGATCCGGGCGAGACGTCGGATCCCACCGACACGCTCTCCTACTCGCGGGCGGTGCACCCCGGGTTCGTCCTCAGCTGGGGCGAAGCGGTGTACGACGTCACGACGGCGTTGAGCTTGCAGGTGTACTCGAGCGCGTCGGGCGAACCCGAGCTGATCGCCGGGAGCGAGGTGTTCTCCTCGTGGATCCCGAATGCTCTGGTCTCGGTCGATGCCGAGGGTCCCGCGTACGACGAGGTCGACCTCGTCGTCGTGCGTGACACGTCAGCCGGGGAGGTCGGCACCCCGGCGGTCTGGATCGGCAACTGGGCAGGCGCGGGCGCGCTCACGACCCGCGAGCACAACGAGACCGTGGGAGATGACCTGGTGGGCGCCGCGGCGTTCGGCCACGCGGCGGACGGATCGACGATCGGCGTCGCGGCTGCCGACTGGCGCACGCCCACCCTGCCGGAGTCCTACAGCTCTCCCGGACCCGGCACCATCCTGTTCGAGCCGATGAACGCCTTCGAGCCGGTCCCCTCCGCGGCGCTGCCCGCTCCGCTCGTCGTCGCCGGCCCCGAGGTCGCATCGGTCGACGGCAACCGCACGAGCTTCTTCGGCCAGCTCAGCGAGGACGGCGTGTACCGGTTCTTCGGCACGTCGGCCGCCGCTCCGAACGCCGCCGCCGTGCACGCCCTCGCCGCCGAGTACGCCCCCGGCTTGCGTGCCGGCGAGGTGACCGAGGCGCTGCTCGTCACGGCGCGCGCGATGGAGAACCCGTTCCCGGCGTACCGCACCGACGCCGAGGTCTTCGGCGCCGGCCTCGTCGATGCGAATGCGTTGCTCGAGCAGTTGCCGCCGCGTGCGGTGGCCGGGCTCGAGGCGGAGGCGTTGTCGCCGACGAGTATCGCGGTCTCGTGGGATGCGGTGGCGGGAGCCACGGCGTACCGGGTCGAGGTGCTCGCGGGTGACGCCGTGCTGCACGATGTCGAGCTCGATGCCGAGGTGACGGCGACGACGTTCGACGCGCTGACGGCGGAGTCGTCGTACACGGTGCGGGTGACGGCGATCGGCGCGTCGGCGTATGGGCCGGCGGCATCCGTGGATGTGTCGACGCCGCGTCCCGCGGTGCCTGGCACGACGCCGGCCGCGCCGACGGTCGCGGAGTTGGGCTCGACGCCTGCTCCGGGCCTGGTGGCGACGCCGGCGACGGTCGCCGCGGGCGGCACGGTCACCGTGACGGGTTTGCCGTCGCGTGAGTATGTGTATGGCTGGTTTTTCTCGGATCCGACCGCGCTCGGGTGGGCGTGGACCGGGGCGGATGGTGCGGCGACGGTGACGGTTCCGGCGTCTGTTCCGGCTGGGGCTCACCGTCTGGCGTTCCGCGCGGAGGACGGCACCTTGCTCGGGTGGGTGGCGTTGCAGGTCACCGCCGCGGCTCCCGCTCCGGTTCCCGCTCCCGCCGTGGCGTTGGCGCGCACCGGTCAGGACACGGATCTGGCTCCGGTGGCGCTGTGGGCGGCCGCCGGTCTGCTGGTCGGCGCCGGCCTGACGGTCGCCGCTGCCCGTCGCCGCGCCGCATCCCGCCCGTAACGCTCTGACTGGACCCGCGAGACAGCAGTTTCGCGCCGAGACGGTGGGTTTAACCCACGGTCTCGGCGCCGGGATGCTGTCTCGCGGGTCTGTGGGGTTCCCGGGGCCGCACCCGACCCGCGCCCGACCCGCACGACCCGCGTCCAACCCGCACGACCCGCCCTCGACCCGCCCGACCCGCACGCCCCCGCGGCACGCCCGACCCGCACGCGCCCGCGGCACGCCCGGAGGGTATGCACGGCGGGCGGGCAGCCGCGGCGGCTTACGATGGACCCCATGTGTGGAATCGTCGGATACGTCGGCCCTCGGCCGAGCCAGGACATCTTGATCTCCGGGCTCGCCCGACTCGAGTACCGGGGATACGACTCGGCGGGCATCGCCGTGATCGACGCCGCCGGCGACCTGGGGATGCGCAAGCGCGCCGGCAAGCTGCAGATGCTGCGCGACGACCTCACGCGCCACCCCCTCGCCGACGGCACCACCGGCATCGGCCACACCCGCTGGGCGACCCACGGCGGGCCCACGGATGAGAACGCGCACCCGCACCTGGCCGACGACGACAAGCTCGCCGTCATCCACAACGGCATCATCGAGAACTTCGCCGAGCTGAAGGCCGAGCTGATCAGCGAGGGCTACACGTTCCGCAGCGAGACCGACACCGAGGTCGCGGCCCTGCTCATCGGGCGCGAGTACGCGGCATCCGGCGATCTCGTCGCAGCCTTCCGTGCCACGGTCGGTCGCTTCGAGGGCGCGTACACGCTGCTCGCCATGCACCAGGACCACCCGGGCCTCGTGGTGGCGGCCCGCCGCAACTCGCCGCTCGTGATCGGCCTGGGCGAGGGCGAGAACTTCCTCGGCTCCGACGTCGCGGCCTTCGTCGAATACACCCGTAACGCCCTCGCGATCGGTCAGGACGAGATCGTCGCGATCACGCCCGGCGGCGTCGAGGTCACCGACTTCGAGGGAAACCCCGTCGAGCCGGAGCCCTTCGAGGTCACCTGGGATGCTGCCGCCGCCGAGAAAGGCGGATGGTCCTCGTTCATGGCGAAGGAGGTCTCGGAGGAGCCCGAAGCCGTCGCGAACACGCTGCGCGGCCGCATCCACGAGGGCGTCGTCGAGATCCCCGAGCTGGACGGGCTCGACGAGCTGTTCGCCGGCATCGACCGCATCGTCATCATCGCGGCGGGCACGGCCGCCTATGCCGGCCAGACCGGCAAGTACGCGCTGGAGCTCTGGACCCGCATCCCCGTCGACGTGGAGCTCGCGCACGAGTTCCGTTACCGCGACCCGGTGATCGGCGAGAACACCCTCGTCGTCTCGATCAGCCAGTCGGGCGAGACGATGGACACGCTCATGGCGGTCAAGTACGCCCGCGAGCGCGGCGCCAAGACGCTGTCGATCTGCAATACGCAGGGCGCCACCATCCCGCGCGAGTCGGATGCCATCGTCTACACCCACGCGGGTCCCGAGGTCGCGGTCGCCTCGACCAAGGCGTTCGTCGCGCAGATCACCGCCATCTACCTGCTGGCCCTCCACGTCGCGCGCGTGCGCGGCTCGATCTCGCGCGCCGAGATCACCCGTCACGTGCTCGAGCTCGAGGCCGTGCCGCGCAAGATCGCGGACGTCATCGAGACGCAGCAGGAGCGCATCACGCAGCTCGCCCACTGGATGGCCGACACCCGTTCGGTGCTCTTCCTCGGACGGCACGTGAACTACCCGATCGCGCTCGAGGGAGCCCTCAAGCTCAAGGAGATCTCCTACATCCACGCAGAGGGCTTCGCCGCCGGCGAGCTCAAGCACGGTCCGATCGCGCTCATCGAGCCCGGCCAGCCCGTCTTCGTGATCGTGCCGTCGCCGCGCGAGTCCGCGGTGCTGCACGACAAGGTCGTCTCGAACATCCAGGAGATCCGCGCCCGCGGCGCCCGCGTCATCGTCGTCGCCGAGGAGGGGGACGCCTCGGTGCTGCCCTTCTCCGACGAGGTGCTGCACATCCCGCTCGCCGGCCCCCTGTTCGAGCCGTTCCTCGCGGTCGTGCCGCTGCACATCTTCGCGATGGGGCTGGCCACGGCCAAGGGCCTGGATGTGGATCAGCCGCGCAACCTGGCCAAGTCCGTCACCGTCGAGTGAGCCGGCACGGGCGCTCGTGAGAGGCGGCGCCCGCGTGGATAAGCTGACGGATGCGGCGGGTGCCGCATCCGGGGAGGACGCATGATCGTCGGCATCGGTGTCGACCTCGTCGACGTCCCGAGGTTCGAGCGCACGCTCGCGCGGACGCCGCGCCTGCGCGACCGGCTGTTCTCGGTGGCGGAGCGTCCGCTCAAGCCCCGCTCGCTGGCCGCGCGATACGCCGCGAAGGAAGCGCTGATCAAGGCCCTCGGCGGCTCGGACGGCGTGCACTGGACCGAGATCGAGGTCGCGTCCGAGCCCTCCGGCAAGCCGGGCTTCGCGCTCTGCGGGTCGACGGCCGCCGTCGTCGCCGCCCGTGGCATCACGGCCCTCCACCTGTCGATGAGCCACGATGCGGGCCTCGCCACCGCCTACGTCATCGCCGAGGCCCTGCCCGCCCCCTCCGTGTCCGCCCCGTCCCAGGCCTCGCTCGCGTCGCCCGAGTTCGCCTCGCCCTCGCCCGCCCCGCCCTCGCCCGCCTCGCCCTCGCCCGCCTCGCCCGCGCTCGCTCCGCCCTCTGCCGAGCGCACATCCGGTGATCGAGCGCATATGCGGGACGATGTGCTCTCGACGACGGGATATGCGCTCGGGGATGAGGGGCGCCCGGCAGCAGCGCCGGCACCCACAACAGCACCACCGGCAACAGCACCACCCGCGCCCGCAACAGCACCCACACCCGCACCCGCACCCACGCCCGAGGGGGAGAAGACATGAGCACGTTCCCGGCAGGGGTGATGCGCGAGGCTACGATCGACGTCGGCGCCATCGAGGACAACGTGCGGCAGCTGCGGCGCCTCGTGGGGGTCGAGGTCATCGCGGTGGTCAAGGCCGACGGGTACGGCCACGGCGCGGCCCGCTCGGCGGCGGCGGCGCTCGCGGGGGGCGCGACGCGCATCGGGGTCGCCGACATCGGCGAGGCGCTGGCGCTGCGCCGCGCCGGCATCGACGCGCCGATCCTGGCCTGGCTGCACGCCCCGGGCGTCTCGTTCGGCGAGGCGGTGGAGCGGGGGATCGAGCTCGGCATCTCGGACATGGCGCAGCTGAACGCCGCGGCCGCGGCGGGCAGCGGCGACCGGGCCGCCGTCATCCACCTCAAGCTCGAGACGGGGCTCGGGCGCAACGGCGCGGCCCCGGCCGAATACCGGGTGCTGTTCGCCGAGGCGGCGCGGCTGGAGCGGCTCGGCCGCATCCGCGTGCTCGGTATCTTCAGCCACCTCTCCAACGCCTCGCCCGAGGCCGACCGCGAAGCCATCGCCCGGTTCGAGGCCGGGCTGGGCGCGGCGGCGGCGGCCGGGCTCTCGCCGCGGTTGCGGCACATCGCCGCCACGCACGCCGCGATCGCGCTGCCCGAATCCCGCTTCGACTGCGTGCGGCTGGGCATCGGCATCTACGGCCTGTCGCCGTTCGACGACCGCTCGTCGGCCGACCTCGGCCTCCGTCCGGCGATGACGCTGCGTGCGGCGGTCGCCGCCGTCCGCCGGGTCGGCCCGGGCCAGGGCGTCTCGTACGGCTACGACTACCGCACCGACCGCGACACGACCCTCGCCCTCGTCCCGCTCGGCTACGCCGACGGCGTGCCCCGGCAGGCCTCCGGCGCGGGTCCCGTGCGCATCGCCGGGCAGCGCTTCACCGGTGTCGGCCGCATCGCGATGGACCAGTTCGTGGTGGATGTGGGCGACGCCGCCGTCTCGGTGGGCGATCAGGTCGTGCTCTTCGGCGATCCGACGCTCGGCGTGCCCTCCGCGACCGACTGGGCGGATGCCGCCGGCACCATCAACTACGAGATCGTCACCCGCATCGGCGCCCGCGTGCCCCGTCGCCAGGTCGCCGGATGACCGGGCATGAACCCGAGCGCGCCGACGTTGCAGAGGGTATGACGACGCACACCGGATCGATCGGACTCGACGACCTCGTCGGAGAGCGGGAGATCGTCTCTCCCGCCGACATGGAGCGGCTCGGCCGCGACATGGGAGAGCGTCTGAGAGCGGGCGACATGGTGGTCCTCACCGGTCCGCTCGGGGCGGGCAAGACCACGCTCACCCGCGGCATCGCGCAGGGTCTCGGCGTCCGCGGCCCCATCCAGAGCCCCACCTTCGTCATCGCGCGCACGCATCCCTCCCTGGTGGGCGGCGCCCCGCTCGTCCACGTCGACGCCTACCGACTCGGGTCGTCGGCCGAGCTCGAGGACCTCGACATTGACCTGGACGGCTCGGTCGTCGTCGTCGAGTGGGGTCGCGAGGTCGTCGCGCGCGTCGCCGACACGTGGTGGGAGGTCGAGCTCGACCGCGAATGGCACGGTCGCGGCGTCGACACCGCCTGCGGCACCTACTCGCGCGCGACGGAGGCCCTCGACGCCGACAGTCCGCGGCTGGTGAGGATCACGCGCCATGCACGGTGACGTCCGCCCCGGGTGACGCCACCCGGTAGGCCGACCACTGCACGGGAGCCCCGCGGCGCCCGAGGCCCAGCGCGGCGAGCGTCGCCGCCGGCTGCTCGATGTGCGCGAAGTGCCCGGCACCGCGCAGTCGCGTCTCGCGCAGCCCGGGCAGAAGCCGCGCCAGCTGCGTCGCCTCGTCGGCGCTCGCGAAGACGTCGCGTTCGCCGCGCACCGACCGCATCGGGCTCCGGATGGCGCGCCACCGCGTCTCGTCGTAGTCGGCCGACATGCGGGTCGCCGCCGCGAAGGCCGTCGGCCGTACCTCGTGCGACAGGGCGCGGATGACGCTGCCGTCGACCCTGCGCGGATGGGCGAACAAGGGAGAGGCCAGCAGGCGCAGCATGCCGATGCGTTCCAGCAGGCGGACGAGCGCGAGGCCCGGGCCGCCGAGCGCGCGCAGCACGCCCATGATCGCCATCATGCCGCCGAAGCCCGGCACCCGGGCGGCTCCCGAGAGCCGATGCCGCGCCGCGAGCTGCACCCCGGGACCGCTGGGCGAGACCAGCCCGACCTCGACCGTGGCATCCGGCTCCCGCGCGGCCAGATCGAGCGCGAGGAACCCGCCCATGGAGTGCCCGACCACGTGCCAGCGGGTGTAGCCGAGCGCGCGGACGGCGCCGGCGATCCGTGCGCTGACCTCGGCGATGTCGGGCACGGGGCCCGCCGACTCGCCCCACCCCGGAAGATCGGGGATGACGACGTCGGTGAGGGGCGCGCCGCGGCGATCGGATGCCGTGAGCAGCGGCGTCCACGTGCTCCACGACCCTGCCGCGCCGTGCAGCAGGACGGTGGCTGAGGTCGCTCCCGGCCGGCGGCGTCCGGTGCGCACGACGAGCGCGGCGCCGTCGGGCCCCGGCAGTACACGGCGGGTGAGCCCCAGCGCGGGTTCGTCGGTGCGCAGGGCTCCCCGGGTCGTGTTCTCGTGCATGACGGTGATTCGTTCCCGTGGCGCCAGCGGATTCCCTCCCGCGGCGCGCCGCGCACGCCGACTACCCTGGAGACGTGATCCTCGGCATCGACACCTCCCTCGGTACGGCGCTCGCCGTGGTCGACCCCGACGGGGTCGTGCGTGCCGAGGTCTCCAGCGACAACCCGCTCGGGCACGCCGAGGTCATCGGCGACTTGCTCCGCAGCGTCCTGGATGCGGCGGCCACCACGGCGGCCCACGGCACCGGTCTGCCGGCCGCGGGCGACGACGCGATCACCCATGTGGCGGCCGGCATGGGCCCCGGCCCCTTCACCGGGCTGCGCATCGGCATCGCCGCCGCCCGGACGTTCGCGCTCGCGCGGGCGCTGCCCGTCGTCCCCGTGCCGAGCCACGACGCGGTCGCGCTGGGCGTGCTCCTGGCGGCGGCGATGGAGGACGCCCTGCCTGGCCGTTTCGCCGTGGTCACCGATGCCCGGCGGCGCGAGTTCGCGTACACCGTGTACTCCGGGCTGGACGACGACGGCCTCCCCATCCGGGATGCCGAGCCCGCCCTCATCCCGCGCGATCAGCTCGACGCGCGGCTGGACGACCTCGCCGCGATGCGGCTCGACGCCACCGCGATCCCCGCTTCGCTGCTCGCCCTCGCGGCGGCCCGGGCCGTCGCCGCCGGGCGCACGCTGGCCACGAGCGAGCCGCTGTATCTGCGTCAGCCGGATGTGACCATGCCGCACGCGCCGAAGAAGGTGGGCGCATGATCCGTGACGCCGTCGCCGCCGATCTCGACGCCATCATGCGCCTCGAGCGCATCAGTTTTCCGACCGACGCCTGGAGCGAGGCGATGATGCGCGAGGAGCTGGCGTCGCCGCACGGGCACTACATCGCGCTCGAGCACGGCGGCGTCCTCACCGGCTACGCGGGGCTCCGTGCACCGCGGGGCGGTCGCGACGGCGACATCCAGACGATCGCCGTGGCCGAGGCGGCGCGGGGTCGGGGGAGCGGGCGCGCGTTGCTGCGCGCCCTGCTCGCCGCGGCCGCGGAGCGGGGCGTGCGCGAGGTGTTCCTCGAGGTGCGCGACGACAATCCGGTCGCCCAGCGGCTGTACGCGTCGGAGGGCTTCACGGAGGTGGGCCGGCGTCCCCGGTACTACCAGCCCGACGACGTCGACGCACTCGTGATGCGGGCCGACATCCCGGCGTGGGCGGCAGCGTCCGCGTCCGCAGGCGCCGCCTCATCCGACGCCGCAGCTTCATCCGCCGCAGAAGGGACGGAGGTCCGATGAACACCGCGGAACCCCTGGTGCTGGGGATCGAGACCAGCTGCGACGAGACCGGCATCGGCATCGTCCGTGGCAGCACGTTGCTGAGCAACACCATCGCGAGCTCGATGGACGAGCACGCCCGCTACGGCGGCGTCGTGCCCGAGGTCGCCGCACGTGCGCACCTCGAAGCCCTGCAGCCCGCCATCGAGGCGGCGCTGGACGAGTCCGGCGTGACGCTGGCCGACATCGACGCCGTGGCCGTCACCTCCGGTCCCGGCCTGGCCGGCGCCCTCATGGTCGGCGTCGGAGCCGCCAAGGCGCTCGCCGTGGGGCTCGACCGCCCGCTCTACGCCGTCAACCACCTGGTGGGCCACATCGCCGCCGACATCCTCGATCCCGACGCGGCTCCGCTGGAGTACCCGACCGTGGCGCTGCTGGTGAGCGGCGGCCACACCGCGCTCCTGCTGGTGCGCGATCTCACGACCGACGTCGAGCTGCTCGGTGAGACGGTCGACGACGCGGCGGGCGAGGCCTTCGACAAGGTCGCCCGCATCCTCGGTCTGCCCTACCCGGGCGGTCCCGAGATCGACCGCGCTGCGGCCGACGGCGACCCGACCGCCATCCGCTTCCCGCGCGGGCTTTCGCGCGCCTCCGACATGGCCGAGCATCGCTACGACTTCTCGTTCTCGGGGCTGAAGACCGCGGTCGCGCGGTATCTCGAGCAGACCCCGGATGCGTCGGTGCCCGACGTGGCGGCCTCGTTCCGCGAGTCGGTCGTCGACGTCCTGGTCACGAAGGCGCTCGACGCCTGCGCCCGGCACGGCGTTCCCCGCCTGCTGCTGGGCGGCGGCGTGATCGCCAACCGGCGGTTGCGCGAGGTGGCCCTCGCGCGCGGCGAGGCGGCCGGCGTCACCGTGCGCATCCCGCCGCTGCGCCTGTGCACCGACAACGGCGCGATGATCGCCGCCCTCGGTGCGCGTCTGATCATGTCGGGGCGTGCGCCGTCGACGCTGGCCTTCGGGGCGGACTCCACCCTGCCGGTGACCGAGATCCAGGTCGCCGAGGACCCCGCCGCCGAGGACCCCGCCGCCGAGGACCCCGCCGTCGAGAGGCCCGGAGCCCTCGCATGAGCGAGCAGGACGGCATCCGCGGGATCCCGTCGCCGCCGCCCGTCGACCCGGATGACCCGGCGGCGCAGCCGTTGCTCGCCGCCGCGGCCGCCTGGGAGGACAGCCGCCGCGCCGACGACGCACCCGCCGGGGACGCGCCGCCGCCCGTGCCGGTTCCGGTGTTCCCGGTGGTCGCACGGCTCGAGGCGCCATCGCCCGACGTCGTCGTGCCGACCGACGAGTCCGCGCTCCCCGGTGCGCACCGCGGCGGTTTCTCGCGCGCCCCCACCGCTCCGATCGAGATCGGCGCGCAGGTGGAGGGGCCGCAGGAGTTCGTGCCCACGACGCGGACCGTGGTGGTGCCCGATGACGCCGCTCCGCCGATGAGCCTCGCGGTGCTGTCGATCGGGTTCGCGGTCGTCGGACTCATCGTGTCGTTCGTCGTCGGCTGGGGCTTTCCGCTCGGCATCGTGGCGGTCGTGCTGGGGGTGCTGTCGCTGCGGCGCCTCGTCGAGAGCCGCCCGTTGGCGGTCTGGGGGATCGTGCTCGGCGTGCTGTCGCTCGTCTACAGCGGCGGCTGGCTGGTGTGGGCGGCGTACCGCTCCGGCATGCTCGGCTGACGCCCGGCGTCAGCTCACGCGATCGGCGAGCAGCGCCGTCCGGCGGTCGCCGATGCGCGTGATGAACAGCGTCGCCTGCTGGTCGCCCTTCAGCTTCAACCGGGTGCGCAGCTGCGCCGGGTCGACGTCCACGCCGCGCTTCTTGATCTCGAGTCGTCCGATGTCGCGCTCGCGCAGGGCCCGCGCGAGCTTCTTCTCATCGGCGGGCAGCGTCTCGCGCACCCGGAAGGACTGCACGAAGGGGCTCGTGAGGGCGGCGTCGGACGTGAGGTAGGCGATGCGCTCGTCGAGCATGCCGGCATCGAGCGAGCGGGCGACGTCTCCGATCAGACGGGCGCGGATGACGGCGCCCTCCGGCTCGTGCAGGAACTCGCCGAGCTCGCGCACCGGGGCGTCGGGTGCATCGGCCGCGGCCGTCATCTCGTGCGCCTCGTCGCCGCGCAGCACGAGCGCGGCTCGGCGCACGCCCTCGCGGGCCAGCGACCCGCTCCACAGCACCAGCTCGATCGTCGAGCCGTCGACGCTGATCCACTGCGCCTCGGCATGCGCCGGGATGTCGGCGCGCTCGAAGCCGGGACCGAGCTTGATCCCGGTGGGCAGACGGTCGGCGAGCGCGAAGGCCCAGTCGAGCGCGGGCGTGAAGTCCTCGGCGCGCAGGCGCTGCGTGTGGTCGCCTCCTGCCGTGCGGCGCGCCGGGTCGAGCCAGACCCCGTCGACGTCGGCGAGGTCGGTGTCCTCGGCGAGGGCATGGTGCACGTGCGCGAGGTCGCCGAAGGGGGCGAGGTTGTAGGCCGCGACCGCAGCGGTGGCCTCGTCGGCGTCGACCGCGGTCACCTCGATGCCGAGCGCGGCGAGCCCGAGCGCGTCGCCGCCGATGCCGCATCCGAGATCGGCCACATGGGCGAGTCCCGCCTGGCGGAATCGCCCGGCGTGGCGCGCGGCAATGCCCAGGCGCGTGGCCTGTTCTAGGCCGGCGCGGGTGAACAGCATCCGATCGGCGAAGGGTCCGAACTTGGCGTGTGCCCGGCTGCGCAGCCGCGCCTGGGCCACCACAGCCGACACCAGCTCGGGGGAATGCCCGGCAGCGCGCAGACGGCTGACGGCCGATGCCACGGCCGTCGTCGAGTCGACCGTCCCCAGCTCGTCGACGAGGCGCAGGCCCTCCGGGGTGAGCAGGGTGCGCAGCTCGCTCATCTCCATGCGATCAGCCTACGGTGACGCTGTGTTGGCACTCGCGTTGCACGAGTGCCAGTCCGCCTCTAGACTTGTCATTAGCACTCTCGGTGTGAGGGTGCTAACAGAGTCTTCCGTTTCACGAAGCGAGAAAGAAGAGGTAGACCGTGTCGGTTTCCATCAAGCCGCTCGAGGACCGCATCGTCATCCAGCAGGTCGAGGCCGAGCAGACCACCGCGAGTGGCCTGGTCATCCCCGACACCGCCAAGGAGAAGCCCCAGGAGGGCGAGGTCGTGGCCGTGGGCCCCGGCCGCATCGACGACAACGGCAACCGCGTTCCGCTCGACGTCGCCGTGGGCGACCGCGTGATCTACAGCAAGTACGGCGGAACCGAGGTCAAGTTCGGTGCCGACGAGTACCTCGTGCTCTCGGCTCGCGACGTCCTCGCTGTCGTCGTTCGCTGACACCCTTTCGAAGGGCCCGGTCGTTTCGGCGACCGGGCCCTTCGGTGTTCGCGCTCCGTGTGCGGGCGCGGACCTAGGCTGAGGGGATGACCTCTGCTGCGCCCGGCGAACGCGTCGTGGCCGGCGGCCTGTACGCCTCGGGGGCCTACGCCCTCTGGGGCGTCCTGCCGCTGTACTTCCTGCTGCTCGCGCCCGTCGGCCCGTTCGAGATCGTGGGATGGCGCATCCTCTTCTCGCTCGTCTTCTGCGCGCTGCTGATCGCGGTGACGCGCGCCTGGCGCCCGCTGCTGGCGATCATGCGCCAGCCGCGGCTGCTCGCGCTCACTGCCCTCGCCGGCGTCCTCATCTTCATCAACTGGCAGACCTACCTGATCGGCACCCTGAGCGGGCATGTCATCGAGACCAGCCTCGGGTACTTCACGAACCCGATCGTGACGGTGCTCCTCGGAGTGCTCGTGCTCCGCGAGAGGCTCCGTCCCGCCCAGTGGGCGGCCATCGCGCTCGCCGCCGCGGCTGTCGTGGTCATCGTCGTCGGCTACGGCTCCGTGCCGTGGATCGCCCTCATCCTCGCGTTCTCGTTCGGGTTCTACGGCCTCGTGAAGAAGAAGATCGGGCCGTCGGTGGATGCGGTCAGCGGCCTGACCCTCGAAACGCTCTGGCTCTCGCCGGTCGCCGTGGTGCAGCTCGCGGTCGTGGCGTCCACCGGCGGTCTGCTGATCGGTGCGCTCGGACCCGAGAAGGCGGCCCTCCTCGCCCTCGCGGGCGTGGCCACCGCCATCCCGCTGCTGCTGTTCGCCGCCGGTGCCCGGCGCGCGCCGCTCACCCTGCTGGGCATCGTGCAGTTCATCGCGCCCATCCTGCAGTTCCTCATCGGCTGGTGGCTGCTGGGCGAGCAGATGACGGTGGGGCGCTGGATCGGCTTCTCGCTCGTGTGGGCCGCGCTCGTGCTGCTGACGGTGGACTCGATCTGGGCGTCGCGTCGCTCCCGACGGTCCCGAGTCTCGGCGCCCGCGGCATCCGATGTCACCGATCTGACCTGACATCTCGCGGAAAAGTCGCAAATCGGTAACGATCGGCCCACGAAACGCATCGTTAATCAACGGCAACATTCCCGAGACGAAGCCGCGGCTAGGTTGGTGGCACCCGACGTCGACGACGAAGCCGACGTCCTGACATCAAGGAGCAACATGAGCCCCATCACGCGTCCGCGCGCCGGCAGGATCCTCGGCGGTATCGCCGCGGTCGGCGTCGGTGCACTCCTGCTGGCCGGCTGTTCCGGCGGCGGTAGTGATCCCAGCACCACCGAGGCATCGGGGGCCGACTTCCCGATCGACTGCGACGCAGCCGCGCCCGCGTCGTACACCCCGGAGTACGCGTCGACCTCCGAGGGCCCGGGAACGGACCTCACCTACAAGATCGGTACGGCCCTGCCCGTCACCGGTAACCTCGCCTTCCTCGGCCCGCCCGAGATCTCGGCGACCGACTACGCCGCCTCCGAGGTGAACGCCGCTGCCAAGGGCATCACGATCGACCTCATCCAGGGCGACTCGGGCGACACCGACAACAAGGCCTACGAGACCGAGATCCCGCGTCTGCTGGGCGAGGGCGCCACCGCCATCGTCGGCGCCGCCTCCTCCGGCACCTCGCTGCAGTTCATCGACCAGGTGATCGCGGCGAACGCCATCCAGTTCTCCCCGGCCAACACCTCGGCGGCCTTCACCGGCTACAAGGACAACGGCCTGTACTGGCGCACCGCGCCCTCCGACGTCCTCCAGGGCGAGGTGCTCGGCAACCTGGTCGCCGCGGACGGCAACGAGACGCTCGGCATGATCGTCCTGAACGACGCCTACGGCACGGGCCTGGCCTGCTTCACCAAGGCCGCGTTCGAGGCCGCCGGCGGCGAGGTCGTCGCGACGTCGCTCTACAACACGGGTGACACCAACTTCTCGGCCCAGGTCGAGGACGTCCTCGCGTCCAACCCCGACTCGATCGCGCTCATCACGTTCGAAGAGGTCAAGACGATCATCCCCGAGCTGATCGGTGCGGACTTCCCGGCCGACAAGCTGTACTTCGTCGACGGCAACCTGGCCAACTTCGGCGAGGACTTCGAGGCGGGCACGCTCGCGGGCGCCAAGGGCACCTACCCCGCGGTCGACCCCGACACGATCACCACGTTCCGCGACAACCTGCAGGCCTACTGGACCGGCAAGGGCAACGCGGCGCTCGAGGACTACACCTACGCTCCGGAGTCGTTCGACGCGGTCATCCTGCTCGCGCTGGCCGCTCTCGAGGCCGGTTCGACGGCGGGCCCGGATGTGGCTGCGCACCTGCAGCAGGTCTCGGGTGGCACCGGTGACGGCACCAAGTGCACGACGTTCGCGGAGTGCGCCGACATCATCATCGCCGGTGGCGTCGCCGACTACGACGGTGTCTCCGGTCCGATCACCTTCGATGAGGTGGGCGACCCCACGGAAGCCTCGATCGGCATCTTCCAGTACGGTGACGACAACAACTACGAGTTCCTGAACGTCGGCTGACCCCGCGCGAAGGACTGAGGCCCCGGTCTTCGGACCGGGGCCTTTCTCGTGCCCGCCCCCGCCCGATCCCGCGCTGCCCGGCACGCGCCCCATCCGCTGCCGCCCACCCGCCCCATCCGCTGGCCGTGTTCTCGGAGATTCCGTCGTTTCTCGGAGGTTCCGCGCGGATAGCTCCGAGTTGGGGGCGATTCTCCGAGAACCGTGCCCGCGCCTCGTCACCCGACACGCGCCACATCGCTGCCACCCACACACCCCATCCGTGGCCGTGTTCCCGGAGATTCCGTCGGTTCTCGGAGGTTCCCAGCGGGAAAGCTCGGAGTTGGGGGCGATTCTCCGAGAACCGGAACGGTTGGCGCCGCCCGCACGCGCCCGCGCAGACGACGACGCCGGCACCCTGGGGAGCCGGCGTCGTCGTGGTGGGGCGGGGCGTCAGGCGCCCAGGGTGCCCAGGTACAGTCCGATGACCTTGGGGTCGTTCAGCAGCTCGCGGCCGGTGCCGGTGTAGGCGTCACGGCCCTGATCGAGCACATAGCCGCGGTCGCAGATCTGCAGGCAGCGGCGGGCGTTCTGCTCGACCATGATCGTGGTGACGCCGGCCTTGTTGATCTCCGACACCCGCAGGAACGCCTCATCCTGTCGCGACGGCGAAAGGCCGGCGGACGGCTCGTCGAGCAGCAGGATGTGGGGATCCATCATCAGGGCGCGACCCATCGCCACCATCTGGCGCTCACCGCCCGACAGCGAGCCGGCCCGCTGGCCCAGACGCTTGCCGAGGTCGGGGAACACCGACGTGACGAAGTCGATGCGCTCCTTGACGGCCTTGGGGCGCTGGTAGGCGCCCATCTGCAGGTTCTCCGCGATCGAGAGGCTCGGGAAGACGTTGTTGGTCTGCGGCACGAACCCGACGCCCTTGGCGACGAGCTTGTTGGCGCGCAGGCCCGTGATGTCCTCGCCGTTGAGCAGGACGGATCCGCCCCGCACCTTCACCTGGCCGAAGATGGCCTTCAGCATGGTCGACTTGCCGGCGCCGTTCGGGCCGATGATGCCGATCAGCTCGCCCTTGGCCGCCGTCAGGTTCGCGCCGTTGAGGATGTTCACCCCCGGCAGGTAGCCGGCGACGACATCGTTCAGTTCCACGACGTTCGTGCTCATCGGCCGTCCTCCCGCTTCTCGGACTCGTCGGCGTTCGGTTCGCTCTCGGCCGCGATCACCTGGTCGAGCTCCTGCGCGACCTCGGCGAGCTCCGCGCCCTCCGCGGTCAGCGTGCCCTCGTGGCGCCCGGTCACGACACCCAGGTCGACGTCCTGGTGCGCACCGAGGTACGCGTCGATCACGGCCTGCTCCTTCATGACCGCGTCGGGCGGGCCCTCGGCCACGACCTTGCCCTCGGCCATGACGACCACCCAGTCCGCGATGTGGCGGACCATGTGCATGTCGTGCTCGACGAAGACGACCGTCATCCCCAGATCCTTCAGATCCAGGATGTGGTCGAGGAGCGACTGGGTGAGGGCCGGGTTGACGCCGGCCATGGGCTCGTCGAGCATCACGAGCACCGGGTCGCTCATCAGCGCGCGTGCCATCTCGAGGAGCTTGCGCTGACCGCCCGACAGGCTGGCGGCGAAGTCCTTCTCCTTGGCGTCGAGCTTGAAGCGGGCCAGCAGATCGCGGGCCTTCTCCTCGATCTGCGACTCCTGCTTGCGCCAGACGAAGGGGAGGATCCCCGACCAGATGTGCTCGCCGGTCTGCTTGGGCGCCCCCAGCTTCATGTTCTCGAGCACCGTCAGCAGGCCCAGCGACTTCGTCAGCTGGAAGGTGCGCACCTGCCCCATCCGCGCGGTCTTGTACGCGGGGATGCCGGCGAGGTTGGTGCCGTCGAACGACCAGCTGCCCGCGTTCGGCTTGTCGAAGCCGGTCAGCAGGTTGAACAGGGTGGTCTTGCCGGCGCCGTTCGGGCCGATGAGCGCCGTGATGGCGTTGCGGGGGATCTCGAGGTGCTCGACGTCGACGGCGGTCAGACCGCCGAAGATCCGGCGGACGCCGTCGATGACGATGATGGGATCGACCTTCTCGACCCCCGGACGGATCTCTCCCTTGTGCAGGCCGGTGGCCTTCGCACGGGGAGTCGGTGGCAGTGCCTCAGCGGACAAAGGTCAGCTCCTTCTTGCTTCCGAGGATGCCCTGCGGGCGGAAGATGACCAACAGCATCAGCGCGACGCCCACGAGGACGAAGACGAGCATCTGACTCTGTTCGGTCGTGAGGAACGGCAGCCAGCCGATGTTCACCAACGCCGGCAGCAGGTTCGACAGGAACGCGCGGACGACCCAGAACAGCACGGCACCGAGGAGGGGGCCGAAGATGGTCGCGGCGCCTCCCAGCAGCAGGGCCGTCCAGATGTAGAACGTCTGCGACGTCACGTACACGTTGGGGTTCACGTTGGTGCCCATGGCGGTCACGATGCCGCCCGCGGCGATGATCACACCGCCGACGATGAGGGCCTGCATCTTGAACGCGAAGACGTTCTTGCCGAGCGAGCGCACGGCGTCCTCGTCCTCACGGATGCCGCGGATCACACGACCCCAGGGGCTGCGCATGAGGAGCCACACCAGCACCATGACGATCGCGATCGTGATGAGGCCGACGATGATGACCCACCACTGGTCGGACTGATAGGTCCAGGGTCCGATGCCCCAGCGCCCCGGAGGGAGCGGATTGCTGGCACGGAACCCGGCCTGGAAGCCCGAGAGCCCGTCGGCCGAGCCGGTGTAGTTGCGGAACGCGGAGGTGAGGAACAGCAGACGCAGCACCTCGGCGGCGGCGATCGTCACGATCGCCAGGTAGTCGCCGCGCAGGCGCAGGGTCGGGATGCCCATGACGAGCGCGAAGATGACCGACGCCAGCAGCCCGATCACGATCGCGAGGGGCCACGGGGCCGCGAACGTCGTGATCGAGATGGCGAAGCCGTACGCGCCGATCGCCATGAAGCCGGCGACGCCCATGTTGAGCAGTCCGGCGAACCCGAAGTGCACCGACAGGCCGATGGCCGCCAGGACGTATCCCAGGGTGGCCGGGGCGAGGATCTGCGCCAGGGTGTTGGACAGGATCTGAAGGATGTTCACGAGGCCGTCCTAACCGATTCGCTCGCGGCGTCCGAGGATGCCCTGCGGACGGAACAAGAGGATGACGATCAGCACGACCAGGGCGCCGACGTATTTGAGGTCCGACGGGATCCACAGCGTCGACACCTCGACGAGCAGTCCGACGATGATCGAGCCCACCAGGGCGCCGAACGCGGTGCCGAGGCCGCCGAGGGTGACGGCCGCGAACACGAGGAGCAGGATGCTGGTTCCCATGTCCCACTTGATGCCGGGTCGGAAGTAGGCCCACAGCACACCGGAAAGGCCGGCCAGCGCCGCGGAGACGACCCACACGACGCGCACCACCGCGTCGACGTCGATGCCGCTGGCGGCGGCGAGCGACGGGTTGTCCGACACGGCGCGCGTGGCCCGGCCGATGCGGGTGCGCATGAGCCACCAGGCGAACGCCGCGATCACGACGACCGAGACCGCCATGCTGATGACGTCCGTCCAGGTGAGGCGGATGGGGCCGAGCCCGGGGATCGACGCGGTCGCCCCTCCCGGGAGCTGCTGGGTGCCGCCGCCGATGAACATCTGGTAGACGTAGCGCAGTGCCAGCGACAGACCGATCGAGACGATCATGAGTTGGACCGTGCCGATGCCTCTTCGCCTGAGTGGTCGCCAGAGCCCGGCGTCCATCGTCAGGCCGAAGAGCGCCGAGGCGACCACCGCCAACGGGATCGCGATCCAGATCGGCACGTCGAGCCCGACGGAGAAGAGGAGTGCCGCCAGGGCGCCGAAGGTCACCATCTCGCCGTGGGCGAAGTTCGACAGCCCGGTCGTGCCGAACACGAGCGACAGGCCGATGGCGGCGAGAGCCAGCATGAGCCCGAAGTTGAGACCGTTCACGGCGCGGGATGCCAGTTGGTCCCAGAACCCGACGGTCACGCGCTCCGCGGCTTCGAGTGTGAAGTTGCGGGTGATCGTGTTGGTCGCGCCGAACTCGACCTCGATGCTCGTCTCGAAGCCGTCCGGGACGCTCGCCCCGGAGGGGAGGCTGTCCGCGTCGAGCTCGACGGTGTAGGCGCCGTCCTTGGTGGGCACTCCGACGCGCCAGCTGCCGTTGGCCTCCGTCGTCGCCTCGCCTTCGAAGTCGGCTCCGGTCACGGTGACGACCGCGCCTTCCACGGGTTCACCGCCGGTGCGCACGTTTCCGGCGATGGCGAAGGGGAAATCCTCTCCGGCATCGTCGGTCGCAGCGACCGCGGGGGACGCGATTCCAAGGAGCGCGACGACGGCGAGAAGACCTCCGAGAAGGATCCGCAACACCCGCCCACGGTTTCTGGATCGGTGGGATGTCTCAGTGGACGCCACTGGCACCTCCTGTTGGGACTCGCACGCGAAATGCGGTCGGCATCGGCATTGACGACGACGCTACGAGCGTATTGTGTCCACCGTGTTTCGCGGAGGACACGCCGCTCGCATGCCGCGGTCGGCCACATTACACGCCGATGCCGCTGGAACCGAGTCTCACGTCCGGGCGGACGGGGTGCCTCGCGTACGCGTGTTCCCGCCCGTGGGCGCGACGCACGCACGCACGGGCGCTCGCGCGCGGGAACAAAACGGGCCCCTCCGACGCTTAGAATCGTCACACGTCGGGAACGATCCCGTCGTTCGCCCCGATCCCTGTGCTGCACGGTCACGGCGCGGACGATGAGAACGCCCCGCATCCCGATCGCTAGGGCCCGCCGCATCCTTTTCCCGTCGGCGGGGGAGGAGATGTTGATGGACAATCACGACCCGTTCGGCTTCGTGGGGCTGACCTACGACGACATCCTGCTCCTCCCCGGACACACCGACGTGATCCCGAGCGAGGCCGACACGTCGTCGCGTCTCACGCGCCGCATCACGGTGGCGACCCCACTCGTGTCGGCCGCGATGGACACCGTCACCGAGTCGCGGATGGCGATCGCCATCGCCCGCGAGGGCGGCCTCGGCATCCTGCACCGCAACGTCTCGATCGCCGAGCAGGCGTCGATGGTCGACCGGGTCAAGCGCAGCGAGTCGGGCATGATCTCCGATCCGGTGACCACGACGCCCGAGGCCACGATCGAAGAGGTCGACGCGCTGTGCGCGCAGTACCGCATCTCGGGCCTGCCCGTCATCGACCCCGATGGTCGCCTGGTGGGCATCGTCACCAACCGCGACATGCGGTTCGTCTCCGGCTTCGAGCGCCGCACGACGCTCGTGCGCGACGTGATGACGAGCGAGAACCTCATCACCGCGTCCGTCGGCGTGAGCGCCGGCGACGTCATCGCCGCGTTCGCCCACCACCGCGTCGAGAAGCTGCCGCTCATCGACGACGAGGGGAAGCTCGCCGGGCTCATCACCATCAAGGATTTCGACAAGAGCGAGAAGTACCCGCTCGCGACCAAGGACGACCAGGGGCGTCTGCGCGTGGGCGCGGCCATCGGCTTCTTCGGCGACGCGTGGGAGCGGGCCGAGGCGCTGCGCGATGCGGGCGTGGATGTGCTCGTCGTCGACACCGCGAACGGCCAGTCCGCGGGCGTGATCGACATGGTCCGCCGCATCAAGGGCGACCCGAGCTTCGCCGGCATCGACGTCATCGGCGGCAACGTCGCGACGCGCGAGGGGGCGCAGGCCCTGATCGACGCGGGCGTGGACGCCGTCAAGGTGGGCGTCGGCCCGGGCTCCATCTGCACCACCCGCATCGTCGCGGGTGTGGGCGTGCCGCAGGTCACCGCCATCTGGGAGGCCTTCCAGGCCGCCCGCGAGGCCGGTGTCCCGGTCATCGCCGACGGCGGGCTGCAGTACTCCGGCGACATCGCGAAGGCGCTCGTCGCCGGCGCCGACACCGTCATGCTGGGCTCGCTGTTCGCCGGCACCGACGAGTCGCCGGGCGAGATCGTCTTCCAGGGCGGCAAGCAGTTCAAGACCTACCGCGGGATGGGGTCGCTCGGTGCCCTGCAGACGCGCGGCAAGAAGACGTCGTACTCGAAGGACCGGTACTTCCAGGCCGACGTCCCGAACGACGACAAGCTGATCCCCGAGGGCATCGAGGGCCAGGTCGCCTACCGCGGCCCGCTCGGCGCCGTGGCCTACCAGC
Source organism: Microbacterium sp. NPDC089189 (assembly GCF_040685095.1). Lineage (NCBI taxonomy): Bacteria > Bacillati > Actinomycetota > Actinomycetes > Micrococcales > Microbacteriaceae > Microbacterium > Microbacterium sp. NPDC089189. The sequence continues at coordinate 87,762 of NZ_JBFBHG010000004.1, read as the reverse complement.
TCGTCGGAGGGCTCCGGCAGTCCATGTTCTACGTGGGCGCCCGCACCGTCGAAGAGCTGAAGGCCAAGGGGCGCTTCGTGCGCATCACGCCCGCGGGGCTGAAGGAATCGCACCCCCACGACGTGCAGATCGTCGTCGAGGCGCCCAACTACAAGCGCTGATCGTCGGCGGCAGGTCGCCGCATCCACCCCGAACGCCGCACCCTCACCGGTGCGGCGTTCGTCGTTCGTTCACCCGGGCGTTCCGCGGTGTTCGTCGGCGTCCGGTTCGGTGAGGCCGACCCCTGCACCCGAACCGGAGGCCGCCGTGTCCCTTCCTGCGCACCACCGCCCGTCGTGGCGCCGAGCCATCGCGACCGGAGCCGCCGCGGCGCTCGTGCTCGCTCTCGCGCCGAACGTCGCCCATGCCGCCGACCCCGTCGCCCCCGTCGACCAGCTGGCCGTCTCGGTCGTGGGGGATGGGGCGACCACGGGCAACAACGCGGTGCCGGTCGGCATCCTGCTGCTCGACGGACAGGGGGAGATCGACCGCACGGTCGCGCTGCCCACCGCGGGTGCCGGCGCGCAGCACGCGGTCACACTCGGCGCCGATCGGGATCAGCAGGGTGCGCTGCAGCAGTCCGCCGACCACCGCTACGTGACGCTGGGCGGGTACGACGCCGCCCCCGGATCGGGTGCGCTCAACGACACGACCGCCCCGGCCACGCCCCGCGTCGTCGCGCGCGTGGACGCGCAGGGCGGCGTCGACACCTCGACGACCCTCGGCGGCGGTTACAGCGTGCGGCATATCCGCGGCACCGCGACGGTCGACGGCACCCGGTACTGGACCGGCGGCCACGGCGGGGACAGCACCGCACCCACCGGCGGCGTGCTGACGGTCGCGGTCGGCGAGGCCACCCCGACCGCCGTCGTCGCAGGCTCCAACAACCTCAACAACGCACGGGTCGTCGACGTCCACGACGGCCAGCTGTACGCGACGAGCGACCGCTCCGGCTTCTCGGGACTCAACGCCGTCGGCACGGGCACCCCCACGACCTCGGCCCCGCTCGCGCTGGTGGCCGCCGCTCCCGCGGGCGCGTCGGTCGCGCACGACTTCGCCTTCGCCGGCGACACGCTCTACGTGGGCTACACCGAGGGTGCCAATCAGGGCATCGCCAAGTACGCGCGTGCCGGCCAGGCATGGAACTGGGTGGCGACCTACCCGGGCAACTACTGGGGCATCGAGGCACGCGAAGCGGGCGACGACACGGTCATCTACGCCGTGCGCGGCGCCGGGCAGGGCAACGAGCTCGTGCGCATCGTCGACGAGGGCGACGCCGCGGCCTTCACCGGAACGCTCGATGTGCTCGCCACGGCCGCGGTGGGCACCGCGTTCCGCGGCGTCGCCTTCGCGCCCGGCTTCGAGGCCGGCACGGATGCGGCCGGCCCCATCCTCGCGAAGCCCGCGATCACGTGGGACCCCCGCGTCGCCGGCGGCACCGGGGCAGCGCTCGCCGCGGTGCTCGGGCAGGGCAGCAACCCGGCGGCATCCGGCACCGTGATCGACCCGGCCGGCCAGGAGATCTCGGTCACCGCGGCCTCGAGCAACACGGCGGTGCTCGCGGACGACGCGATCTCGCTGGACGTGGATGCCGTGACCGGTGCCTTCCGGCTGGCCGCCGCCCCGGTGGCCGCCGGCAGCGCCGTCATCACCCTCCGCGCCGAGACGGCCGACGGCCGCTCGGGGATCGCGCAGCTGAGCTACCGCGTCGCTCCCGCCTTCTCGGATGCGGCCGCCACCGGCCACATCGGCATGTCCGACGCCTCGGCCGCCATCGATGCCGGCGACGGCTACTTCTTCGCGGCGGACGACGACTCCAACGCCCTCCGGCTGTTCGCCGCGACGGGCGGGGAGCCGGTCGCGGAGTTCGACTTCAGCGATCGGATCGAGTTCGAGCGTCCCGGCGAGGCCCATGACTTCGAGGCCGTCGCGCGGGTCGGGGACGACGTCTACTGGATCGGTTCGACCGGCAACACACGCAGCGGCAACGTGCGTCTCGACCGCGACATCGTGGTGCACACCCGGGTGAGCGGCTCGGGTGCGAACGCGGCGCTGAGCTTCGTCGGCGCACGCCACGTGCTCCGCGACGCGCTCGTCGCGTGGGACCACGACGACGCGCACGGTCTGGGCGCCGACCACTTCGGCTTCCTCGCCGCCACCCAGCCCGGATCCTCCGCCGAGGGCCCCGACTCGCTCAACATCGAGGGCGCCGCCATCGCGCCGGACGGAACGACCCTCTGGCTGGGGTTCCGCTCGCCCGAGGTGGGCGACGACGCGCAGGCGCTCATCGTGCCGGTGGCCGACATCGCCGGCGTCGTGGCCGGTGCCGAGCCGCAGCTCGGGGCTCCGACCCTCCTCGACCTCGGCGGACGCGCCATCCGCGACATGGCCCGTGCCGAGTCCGGGGACTACCTGATCGTCGCCGGCAGCGCCGACGACACCGGCCGCTTCGCGCTGTACGGATGGTCGGGCGAGCTCGCCGACGCGCCCGTCGCGGCGCAGGGAACGCTCGGGCTCGACGGGTGGGCGGGGTCCTACGAGGGCATCGCCGGCGTCGGCAGCCTGGCGGACGGCGAGAGCGTGCGACTGCTGCTCGACTCGGGCACGGTCGACATCTACGGCGACGGCACCGCCGCCCAGGACCTCTCGGCACCCGAGCACAAGCTGTTCCCCTCGCAGGTGGTGGCGCTGAGCTTCGGAGCGCACTTCGTCGCCAAGGAGATCGGGCTCACGAGCGATCGGCTGCGCGTCGACGTGCCGGCCACGGTCTCGCTCTCCGGCTTCGCCCCGGAGGAGACGATCACCCTGTCGCTCACGAGCGACCCCGTGACCCTGGCCGAGGTGACGGCGGACGCCGACGGCCGGGCCACCGTGCGCATCACGGTGCCCGCGGCCGTCGCGCCCGGAGCCCACACGCTGCACGCGAGCGCCGCATCGGGTGCCGCCTCGCGCGCCGTGACGGTGCTGCCCGCGCTCGTCGACGAGGCTCCGGTCGCGGGCCCCGGTGCCGATGCGCCCTCGGGCGGGCTCGCGGCCACCGGCGGCACCGACCTCACCGCCCTCGTCCTCGCCGCGCTTCTCGCGCTCGGCCTGGGCGGCGGGCTGATGGTGCGCCGCCGCATCCGCAGCCGCTGACCGAGATCGCCCGCACGGAACCCGCCGCATCCGCGGACGGCAGGGTCCCGTGCGGGCGATCTCGCTACGCTGGACGCGTGATCCGTCGCCGCAGCCATCCCGACGCGAGCGTCTCGACGCGCCGTGTCGAGGCCTACACCGACGGCGTGTTCGCGATCGCCGCGACGCTGCTCGTGCTGGATCTCACGAGTCGGTCGTTCGAGAACGTGCGCACCGACGCCGACCTCGTCGCGGCGCTGACCGGCATGTACCAGCCGGTGCTGACGTTCGTCATCAGCTTCCTCATCCTCAGCCTCATGTGGATGACGCACGTCTCGGAGTTCGAGTTCATCGTGCGCATCGACGCGGTCGGCACGTGGATCAACAACTTCCGGTTGCTGTTCATCGTGCTGGTGCCCTTCACCTCGAGCATCCTGACGGACTTCTCGGATCTCCTGCTCGGGCGGATGCTGCTGCCCATCAACTTCTTCCTGGCGATCGTCTGCAGTTGGGCGCAGGCCATGTGGGCCGTGCGGCATCGGGAACTCCTGCAGCCCGGGCTGTCCGAGGCGGCGGCCCGCGCGCAGGGACGTGGCGGCCTCAGCGCCCTCATCATCTCGGCGGGCGTCGTGGCGGCGAGCCCCTTCGTGGGATCGTTCGCCTTCTTCCTCTTCGCGTTCGACGGGCTCCTCACGCGGGCCCTCGGCGGATCGTCCTCGGCCCTCGACGTGGGCGGCGTGCGCACGCACCACATCGAGGAGCCCCCGGACGACGAGACCCCGCCACCACCGGTGGCGGGGCCCATCGCCTGAGCGCGTCGGCCGGGGTCACCGGGCCGAGAGCGCGACCTCCGGCTCGGGGGCGACCGGCGCCGCGGCGGCTCCGCGACCGGCCGGCAGCCACAGCGCGGTGATCGCCGCACCCGCCAGGACCAGGGCGCCGATGAAGACCGCCGGACGCGCCGCATCCACGTACATGTCCGGGAGCAGCTCACCGCCCGCGCCGACGAAGACGGCCGTCATCACGGCGGTGCCCAGTGCCAGGCCGATCTCGCGCACGGTCGAGTTCACGCCCGACGCCTTGGCGTGGTCGATGACGCCCAGGGTGGCCAGCAGCGCGGTCGCCGACGGGGCGAAGACGAGCCCCATCCCGATGCCGGCCAGCAGGAACGGTGCGATCAGAACGGGGTAGTCGAGCGAGCTCGACAGCAGCAGGGCGATCCAGCCGAGCGCCACCGCCTGCAGCGTGAGTCCCGCGACGAGCAGCGCCCGGGTGCCCACGCGGTGCGAGACGAGCCCGGCTAGCGGTGCGACGAACATCGGCGCGATGGTCCACGGGGTGGTCTGCAGAGCCGCCTCGAACGGCGTGGACCCCTGCACCACCTGCATGTACTGGATGAGGATGAAGACGGCGCCGAACGTACCGAAGCTGAACGCGAAGCCCACCACATTGGTCAGGGTGAACGAACGGTCCCGGAAGAGTCGCAGCGGCAGGAGGGGCGCGCGGGTGCGGGCCTGGCGGACGACGAACCCGGCCAGCAGGGCGACGGCAAGGACGATCTCGCCGACGACCCCGGCCGAGCCCCATCCGTCATCGTTGCCGCGCACGATCGCGTGGACGAGCGCGAGGACGCCCGCCCCGGCGAGGAGGGTGCCGAGGACGTCGAGGGGTGCGCGGGCGCCGCGGTCGTCGCGCAGCGCCCAGAATGCGAGCGGGATGGCGATGATCGCGACGGGGATGTTGAGCCAGAAGATGGCCTGCCAGTTCCAGCCCTCCATGACGGCGCCGCCCACGAGCGGGCCGACGGCGACGCCGAGGCCGGAGACGCCGCCCCAGATGCCGATCGCGAGAGGCCGGCGCTCGGGCGCCACCCCGCCCGACAGCAGCGCGAGCGAGAGCGGCAGGACGCCGGCGCCGCCGAAGCCCTGCACGGCGCGCGCGATGATCAACTGGCCGGGATCGGTGCTGAGGGCGGCGAGGACGGAGCCCGCCGCGAACAGCACGATGCCGCCGATGAAGACCGATCGGCGTCCGAGGCGGTCGCCCAGGGCCGAGGCCAGCAGGATCGTCGCGGCGAACGCGAGGGTGTACGCGTTGACGAACCACTGCAGTTCTTCGACGCTCGCGCCGAGCTCCGAATGCAGGACCGGCAGGGCATTGGTCATCACGAGGTTGTCGAGGGTGGCCATGAACATGGGAACGCTCGTGGCGGCGATGACCAGGCCGAACGGGCGACGGGATGCGGACATGAGGGCCTTCCAGTTTGTAATTCGATGATTACTTAGCTGGGGCGACTGTAGTAATCGACTGATAACATGTCAAGCATGGCCGGTGACGACGCTTCGACGAAGAAGAGACTCAGCTCCGAGGAGCGCCGCGCGCAGATCATCCTCGCCGCGCTCGCCGTGTTCGGCGCCAAGGGCTACGTCGGCACGACCACCGACGACATCGCCCGCGCCGCCGAGGTCTCGCAGCCCTACGTCGTGCGGCTCTTCGGCTCGAAGGAGCAGCTCTTCCTCGCGGCGCTCGACGAGGCGCTCGCGCTGCTGTTCGCCGCGTTCGAGCGCGGGGTGGCCTCGGGTGACGAGGCGATCGAGGCGCGCATGGGGCACGAGTACATCGGTCTGCTCCACGTCCGCGGTCTGCACCAGACCCTGTCCCACGCGTTCCTGCTCGGTTCGCATCCCGTCATCGGACCGCGCGCCCGCGACGGCTTCGCGCGGGTGTGGGAGTACCTGCGGGGGATCGGGTTCGAGCCGGAGCACGCGCAGGAGTTCCTGGCGCAGGGCATGCTGCTCAACACCATGATCGGCCTGCGCCTGGCCGACGGGCACGGCGAGGACCCGCGCATCACCGAGATGTTCACCGCGTGCTTCCCCACTGAGAAAGCCACCGTGCTGCAGCTCGCTCCCCGCGTCGACGAGCCCTGGTGAGCGCGGCGGGAGCACCGGGCGGGCCACGCCACGCGGAGCCCGTCGGTCGCGGCGGCTAGGCTGGGATGGTGAGCATGGACTTCGAGATCGGCCGCGCCAAGCGGGCCCGCCGCGCGTACACGTTCGACGACATCGCCGTGGTTCCCTCGCGGCGCACCCGCAACCCCGAGGACGTGTCGACGTCGTGGACGATCGACGCCTTCTCCTTCGACATCCCCGTGCTGGGCGCGCCGATGGATTCCGTCGTCAGCCCGCGCACCGCCATCATGCTGGGCCAGCTCGGTGGACTCGGCGTCCTCGACCTCGAGGGGCTCTGGACGCGGTACGACGACCCCGAGCCGCTGCTCGCCGAGATCGCCTCGCTCTCGGACGCCGATGCCACGCGTCGGATGCAGGAGCTCTACACCGAGCCGATCAAGCCCGAGCTCGTGCGCGACCGCCTCGCCGAGATCCGCGCCGCCGGCGTCACCGTCGCAGGCTCGCTCACGCCGCAGCGCACGCAGGACCTCTACGAGACCGTCGTCGCCGCCGGCGTCGACCTGTTCGTGATCCGGGGCACCACGGTGTCGGCCGAGCACGTCTCGAGCGTCGACCAGCCGCTCAACCTCAAGAAGTTCATCTACGACCTCGACGTTCCCGTCATCGTCGGCGGTGCCGCCACCTACACCGCGGCGCTGCACCTCATGCGCACCGGTGCCGCCGGTGTGCTCGTCGGATTCGGCGGCGGCGCCGCATCCACCACGCGCGCCACGCTGGGACTCCACGCGCCCATGGCGACGGCCGTCGCGGATGTGGCTGGCGCGCGTCGCGACTACCTCGACGAGTCGGGCGGGCGTTACGTGCACGTGATCGCCGACGGCGGCGTCGGCACCTCGGGCGACATCGTCAAGGCGCTCGCGATGGGCGCCGACGCGGTCATGCTGGGCGTCGCGCTCGCGCGTGCGACCGATGCGCCGGGACGCGGCTACCACTGGGGCCCCGAGGCCCACCACACGAAGCTGCCGCGCGGTCGTCGCGTGCGGGTCGACCAGGTGGCATCGCTCGAGGGTGTGCTCTACGGTCCCGCGCCCGTCGCCGACGGCACCGCGAACCTCATCGGCGCGCTGCGCAAGTCCATGGCGACCACCGGCTATTCGGACCTCAAGGAGTTCCAGCGCGTCGAGGTCGTCGTCGCGCCGTACGGCCACTGATGCGCATCGCAGTATCCGGAGTCCCACGACCGTGAGCACGACGGCACCCGCCCCCGACCTTCCCGAGGTCTTCCCGCCGACGCTGCGCGAGGTCATGCTGCGGCCGCGCTGGATCGCGATGCTCGTGCTGTGCCTGGTCGTCGCCGGTATCTTCGCGTGGCTCGGGCAGTGGCAGCTCGCGCGGGCTGTCGACACGGATCCGCGCGAGGAGGGCGCGACCGAGCAGGTCATGCCCATCGCCGATGTCGTGGCCCCGGGGTCGTACCTGACCGACCCGCTGGTCGGTCAGCGCGTCTCGGTCTCGGGCACCTTCGTCCCCGAGGACTTCATCGTCGTCGAGTCGCGCTTCAACGACGGCGTCGAGGGGTACTGGGTGACGGCGCAGCTGCAGGCGGTCGAGCCGAGCGCGTCGCTGGCCGTCGCCGTCGGGTGGGCCCCGACGCGCGAGCAGGCGGATGACGTCGCCGCGTCGTTGGCCCAGACGGCCGATCCGGACGAGAGCGTCGACGTGGTCGGACGCCTCATCGCGGACGAGGGTCCCGTCCCGCCGCCGCGCACCGATCCGTGGGCGATGACCCGCATGTCGCCCGCCGCGCTGCTCAGCCGGTGGCACGACATCGACGACGCCGAGGTCTATCGCCAGTTCGTGGTGATCGACGATCCGCTGGGCGGTCTCGACGACATCGTGTCTCCGGCGCCGGATGCCGGCTCCACCATCAACTGGCTCAACATCTTCTACGCCGCGGAGTGGGTCATCTTCGCCGGCTTCGCCTTCTACCTCTGGTACCGCCTCGCGAAGGACGCGTGGGAGAAGGAGATCGAGGACCTCGAAGACGACGAGGACCCCCTCCCCGCCTGACCCCCTCGCGCCGGGTGCAGCGGCGCGTGCTGTGCTGTGTTGTGCTGGCGCGGCGGCGCGTGGCCGGGTGCTGCGTTGGCGCGTGCTGTGCTGCAGCGCATGCTGTGCTGGCGCGGTGCTGTGCTGTGCTGTGCTGTGCGGTGGCGCGCGAACCCCTGTTCACTCGTCGCACAAGTCGGGTCCGCGCCGCGACGACTCCGCTTTCGCGACGAGTGAAGGATGCTGGCGCGAGGCTCGACCCGCGCCATCCCACGTACGCGGCACGCACTCGGAGTCGAAGCCCAGCTCGCTCGTCGCGAAAGCGGGCTGCGCTGCGCCCACACCGCGCTTTCGCGACGAGTGAACCGGGGAGGGGGAGTGCGGCGGGTGGCATGCCTGCTCGCTCGTCGCGTATGCGGGGTCGACGGCGCTGGCACCCCGCATATGCGACGAGTGAGCAGGGGTGCCGCACGGGGAGCGCCTGGCGTGCCGGAGCGGGGGCGAGATGAAGCGCGCCGCGGGGACAGGATCCGCAGCGGGTGGCACGCTTGCTCGCTCGTCGCGTATGCGGGGTCGACGGCGCTGGCACCCCGCATATGCGACGAGTGAGCAGGGAGTGCCCGCACCGGGAGCGCACGCGGCACCGGCGCACGGAGCGCACGCAGCACGGGCAGGGGCAGGGGAGGGGAGGGAGGGGTGAGTGGGCGCGGGTAGACTGGGAACCATGCCTCGCGCCCCCAAACTCGCCAGCTTCCCGGCGATCCGCGGAGCACTGCGCTTCTACCAGATCTGCTCGATCATCACCGGTGTCGGACTGCTGTTGCTGCTGGCCGAGATGATCCTCAAGTACACCCCGCTGCACGTCGAGCTGTTCGCCGGCGGGTCGGGTGGCTTCCTCTGGTTCGCGCCGGTGTTCCCCGGACCCGACTGCGCGTGGTGGTCGCTGTTCCTGCCGGCGACCAACAGCTGCGAGATCGTCTCCGCCGGCGACGGCTTCAACATCTCGCTGTTCATCCTCGTGGCGCACGGCTGGTTCTACGTCGTGTACCTCTTCTCGTGCTTCCGGGTGTGGAGCCTCATGCGCTGGCCCTTCGGCCGGTTCCTGCTCCTCGCCCTCGGCGGCATCGTGCCGCTGCTCTCCTTCTTCCTCGAGGCCTCCACCGCCCGTCGTGTGCGTGGCTACCTCGCCGAACGCGAGGCTGCCGCTGCCGCTGCTGCCGCCTCTTCTCCCGCCCCCGCCTCGGAAGGCACCCGGTGACCGAACAGACCGAAACCTCCCAGCGCCCCGTCCTGGTCGTCGACTTCGGCGCCCAGTACGCGCAGCTGATCGCCCGCCGCGTGCGTGAAGCAGGCGTCTACAGCGAGATCGTCCCGCACACGGCCTCGGCCGACGACATCGCCGCCAAGAACCCCGTCGGCATCATCCTCTCGGGGGGACCGTCGTCGGTGTACGAGGAGGGCGCTCCGGCGTTGGATGCGGGTGTCTTCGACCTCGGCGTCCCGACCCTCGGCATCTGCTACGGCTTCCAGGTGATGGCGCGCGCCCTGGGCGGCGAGGTCGCCAACACGGGCCTGCGCGAGTACGGCGCCACCGACGCGACGATCGTCACGGAGGGGACGCTCCTGGAGGGCCAGCCGGCCGACCAGAACGTGTGGATGAGCCACGGCGACCAGGTCTCGCGCGCACCCGAGGGCTTCGAGGTCCTCGCCCGCACCGCCGCGACGCCGGTGGCCGCCTTCGCCAACGACGCGCGCGGTTTCTACGGCGTGCAGTGGCACCCCGAGGTCAAGCACTCCGACTACGGCCAGAACGTCATCGAGAACTTCCTGCACAAGGCGGCGGGTCTGCCCGCCGACTGGAACAGCGGCAACGTCATCGCCGAGCAGGTCGAGAAGATCCGCGCGCAGATCGGCAGCGCGCGCGTCATCTCGGCGCTGTCGGGCGGCGTCGATTCGGCGGTCTCCACGGCACTCGTGCACAAGGCCGTCGGCGACCAGCTGACCGCGATCTTCGTCGATCACGGTCTGCTGCGTAAGGGCGAGCGCGAGCAGGTCGAGAACGACTACGTCGCCTCCACGGGCGTGCGCCTGATCACGGTCGACGCCCGCGAGCAGTTCCTCACGGCGTTGGCCGGTGTCAGCGACCCCGAGCAGAAGCGCAAGATCATCGGGCGCGAGTTCATCCGTTCGTTCGAGGCGGCCGAGCGTCAGCTGGTCGCCGAGGCGGCCGCGGACGGCGAGCCGATCCGCTTCCTCGTTCAGGGCACGCTGTACCCCGACGTCGTCGAGTCCGGTGGCGGCACCGGAACGGCCAACATCAAGAGCCACCACAACGTGGGCGGCCTGCCCGAAGACCTCCAGTTCGAGCTCGTCGAGCCGCTGCGCACCCTGTTCAAGGATGAGGTTCGCGCGATCGGCCGCGAGCTGGGGCTGCCCGAGGTCATCGTGGGGCGCCAGCCGTTTCCGGGGCCCGGCCTCGGCATCCGCATCGTGGGTGAGGTCACCGCTGACCGTCTCGAGATCCTGCGTGACGCCGACGCCATCGCGCGCGCCGAGCTGAGCAAAGCGGGCCTGGACGGCGAGATCTGGCAGTGCCCGGTCGTGCTGCTGGCCGACGTCCGCTCCGTCGGCGTGCAGGGCGACGGCCGCACCTACGGGCACCCGATCGTGCTGCGCCCGGTCTCGAGCGAGGACGCCATGACCGCCGACTGGACGCGTCTGCCCTACGACGTGCTGTCGAAGATCAGCAACCGCATCACCAACGAGGTCCGTGACATCAACCGGGTCGTGCTCGACGTCACGTCGAAGCCGCCGGGAACGATCGAGTGGGAGTGACCCTCCCCGCAGCGACCCCCGACGCCGACGAGTTCCCGCTCGCCGGCGTTCGGTGTTTCGTGCTGTCGTCCCGGCTCGTGCCGGATCTGGACGGCGGTTTCACCGTGGCGACGCTGCAGCGCGCCCGGTTGCTCGCCGCCGGCGGCGCCGAGACGACGCTCCTGACCCTGGACCCCGCGTCCCCCGCCGAGCACGCGGCGCACCGTGAGACGTTCGTCGCGCGCGGCGAGGCCGCATCCGTGACGGCGTTCGGCAACCTCTTCGACGACGCGGTCGCCGACCCGTCGTGGCTGCGCGCCGCCGCCGCCCCGGGGCAGGCGACGGAGGGGATCGAGTATCGCGTGATCCCGGATGCCGGTGGCCGTCCGCTCGTCTCGCTGCCCGTCATCGCGGGCGACCCGGACTGGCATCTCAGCACGGCGGCGGTCGTGGTGCACGGCGCGGACGGGGACCGCATCCTCGCCGGCTTCGGCGCGCTGTACCGCGCCTGGCTCGGCACGCGGGTGCCGGCCGACGGGCGCCCGACCGTGATCGTCTGCGAATCGCGGCAGCTGGGCGAGCTGCTGGCCGACGCGCCGCCGTCCGGCGCGCGCCTCATCCACACCATCCACACGACGCACCTCGGCGCCCCCTACGGCCCGGACGCGCCGGTGAACACCCTGTGGCAGCGGTGGCTCGCCGTCGCAGACCGGTTCGACGCCGTGCTCTGGCCGACGGCGCAGCAGCGTGCCGACGTCGAGGCGCGATTCGGCGCGCTCCCCGGGTACACGGTCCTCTCGAACGCCGCGCCCGAGCCCGTGCGCGAGCCCGCGCCCGTCGCGGCGAACCGCGTCGTCATGCTCGGGCGCCTCGCGCCGGGCAAGCGCGTCGACCACGCCATCCGGGCCTGGCCGCGGGTCGTGGAGTCGGTGCCCGACGCGACGCTGGAGATCTGGGGCGACGGACCGCTGCGCGACGACCTGCAGCGCCTGATCGACGCAGAGGGGCTCGCGGCATCCGTGCGGCTGCGGGGATGGAGCGCCGCGGGCGCCGCGCTGTTCGACGGCGCCGCGCTCATGGTGCAGTCCACGGCGTTCGAGGGGCAGGGCCTTGCCGCGCTCGAGGCCATGAGCCGAGGATGCCCCGTTGTCAGCTACGACGTGCGCTACGGCCCGCGTGACCTGTTGGGCGCCGGCGCCGGCGTTCTCGTGCCCGACGGTGACGTCGACGCCCTGGCGGACGGCGTCATCGCGCTGCTGGGGGACCCGGAGCGGCGGATGCGGGCCGCCCGCGCGGCGCTCGACCGCGCGTCGGAGGACTCTCCGGCAGCCGTCGCCGCGCGCCTCGCCGACGTCGTGCGATCGGTCGTCGCGCGCCCCTGACGCACACCCCCCGCGCCCCGGGCGCCCCTGACGCATCCGCGCCCCTGACGCGCGCTGGCACCCGCCACCGACGACGAAGGGCCGCCCCGATCGGGACGGCCCTTCGTGCGGAGCGAGGTCAGTTGTTGCCGCGAAGGATCGCGATCATGCGCAGGATCTCGAGGTACAGCCAGACGACCGTGACCATGATGCCGAAGCCGCCCAGCCAGCCGAACACGCGGGGAGCGCCGTTGCGCACACCCTGCTGGATGGTGTCGAAGTCGAGCACGAGCGAGTACGCGGCCATGATGACGACGAGCACGCCGAGGATGAGGCCCAGCGGGATGCCGAAGATCGGCTGGCTGCGCAGACCGAACATCTGGTCGGCGGGGAACACGTTGAACAGCATCAGCACGACGTTCAGCAGGCTGAACGCGAGGTAGCCGAACATCGCGATGAGGAAGATCTTGGTGGCCTTCTTCGACGCGCGCACCTTGCCGCTGGCGAACAGCGCCAGGGTCACACCGACGACGGCGAGGGTGGCCAGCGTCGCCTGGATGACGATGCCCGACCACTGGAACTCGAAGAACGCCGAGATGCCGCCGACGAAGATCCCCTCGAACGCGGCGTACGCGAAGATCAGCGCGGGGCGGACCTTCTTGCGCGAGGTGAAGATGACGACGAGCGACAGGACGAAGCCGACGAGCGCGCCGACGAGCATCGGTGCGACCGACAGGACCTCGGCCTCGGTGGGGATGAAGGTTCCGCCGAGCGTCACGAACCAGCCGGCGACGGCGCCGACGAGCAGGATCGCGAACAGGCCGATCGTCTTGTGGACGGTGTCCTCGATGGTCATGCGGCCGGTCTCGGCGGCACCGGCCGGCGGACCGGCGTAGGCGCCCTCGAGGCCTGCCTGCACCCCGGGGGCGACGGGCTGAGCGGGGGGCGGGGTGAGGCCGATGCCCGCGGCGTTCGATCCGCCCGGGTAGGACTTCACGGCGCGCGGGTCTTGGAAGGCCGGGTTGTTGAACGCGGGGTTGGACGAAGCCATCGGCAGGGTCACACTCCAGAGTCAGGTGGCGGCACGGTGCCGCCTACCCACGATATCCCAGTGTTTCCGCGGGAGTGAAGGGTATCGCTGAGAGTGAACCTTGAGCACGCGATGCGCATGCCGCTGTCGGCACGCATCCCGTCGTCGCGCGGATACGCTGGGGCTCGATGCCTCCTCTCGTGATCGGCCACCGCGGTGCCCCGGGATATCTTCCCGAGCACACGCGCTCCTCCTACGAATGGGCGATCGCCGCCGATGTCGACGCCGTCGAACCCGACGTCGTCGCGACGAAGGACGGTGTGCTCGTCATCCGTCACGAGAACGAGATCTCTGGCACGACGGATGTGGCGGATCGTCCCGAGTTCGCCCACCTGCACCGCACCAAGGAGTTCGCGGGCCGCACCGAGACGGGGTGGTTCACCGAGGACTTCACCTGGGACGAGCTCGCCACCCTCCGCTGCCGTGAGCGCCTCCCGCAGATCCGGCGGGCGAGCGCCGCCCACGACGGGGAGGAGCCGATCCTCCGGCTCGTCGACCTGCTCGCGATCCTGGATGCGGCGCCGCGCCCCGTGGGCATGGTGCTCGAGATCAAGCACGCCGCGTACTTCGCCGCCATCGGCCTCGACCTGGTGCCGCGCATCCTCGCCGATCTCGCCGCGTGCGGGTGGGACCGCCCCGACGCCCCCCTGATCATCGAGTCGTTCGAGCCCACGGTGCTCGGGCAGCTGCGCGAGCGCGGGCTCCCGGGCACCTACATCCATCTGATCGAGGCGGACGGCGCTCCCGTCGACCTGCTGCTCGCGCAGGGGAACGCGGCACCGACCTATCGCGAGATCGTGTCGCCCGCGGGGCTCGACGCGCTCGTCGGGCAGGTCGACGGCATCAGCCTCGACAAGAAGATGATCCTCGCCCCGAACGCGTTGGGCCGGGTGACCCGACCGGCACCCGTGGTCGCCGATGCGCAGGAGCGGGGCCTGCAGGTGTACACCTGGACGGCCCGGCCCGAGAACAAGTTCCTCTCGCGGCAGTTCCGAGCGGGTGATCCGGCGGCCTTCGGCGACTACGAGGGCGAGTGGCAGATCCTTCGCGACGCGCAGCTCGACGGCGTCTTCGTCGACCACGCCGACCTCGGGGTCGCGTTCTTCCGCTGAGCCGGCCGCTCCGGGACATCCGCGATCGCACCCTCTAGGGTCGAGGCGTGAGCGCTTCCGGAATCGTGGTGTCCGATGTCCGTCGTTCGTTCGGTGCCGTGCACGCCGTCAGAGGCGCGACGCTGACCGCCGAACCCGGACGCGTGACCGGCCTGATCGGGCCGAACGGTGCGGGCAAGACCACGTTGCTGCTCATGCTCGCCTCGCTTCTGCAGCCGGATGCGGGCAGCATCCGCATCGGCGGCGTCGATCCGGTCGCCGATCCGGCCGCCGCGCGACGGCTGCTCGGATGGATGCCGGACGCCCTGGGCGCCTGGCCGGCGCTCACCGCGCGCGAGACGCTGGTGGCCACCGGGCGGCTGTACGGCATGCCGAAGGCCGACGCGTCCGGGCGCGCACAGGCGCTGCTCGTGCACGTCGGGCTCATCGACCTCGCCGACGCTCCCGCGCGGGTGCTGTCGCGCGGACAGAAGCAGCGACTCGGACTCGCCCGCGCCCTCGTGCACGACCCCGAGGTGCTGCTTCTCGACGAACCCGCGTCCGGCCTCGACCCGCAGGCACGGATCGAACTGCGCACGCTGCTGCGCGGCTTCGCCGCGGCAGGCCGGACGGTCCTGGTCTCCAGCCACGTGCTCGCCGAGCTCGAGGAGCTCGTCGACGACGCGGTCTTCCTGCGGGACGGGATGTCGGTCGACACCCCGACCGGAGGCGAGAGGCTCCGCGCGTGGCGGCTGCGCGTCCTCGGCGGCCCGGTGTCGACCGTGTCCGTCGCCGCGGCCCTCGGGCTCCGGCCCGACGACGTCGGCCGCGACCGGGACGCACTGGTCCTGCCGTTCGCGGGTGAGGAGGCCGCGGCCCGTGGCCTGCGCGCCCTCGTCGCCGCCGAGATCCCGGTCACCGAGTTCGCGCCCGCCGTCGGTCGGCTCGAGCAGGCGTTCCTCGACCTGTCGGGCCCGCCTCCGGCATCCGATCACGCGCCGCGGACGGCGCGCGAGGAGGGCGACGCATGAACCTCTCACGGCTGTGGGCCATCACCGTGCTCGAACTCACCCAGCGGGTGCGGTCGGTCGCCTGGTACGTGCTGCTCGGCGTCTTCGCCGTCATCCTCCTGGGGGTGACCGCACTGTCGTTCTTCGCGTTCTCGTGGATGACGGCGTCCTCCGGCGGCGCGGGCGGGGCGATCTACTCGGTCATCGTCTACGTCGTGCTGTTGCTGATCCTGCTCGTCTCGCCCACCGTGTCGGGCAACGCGGTGAACGGCGACCGTGACGCCGCGACGTTGGCCCCCGTGCAGGTCACCCTCGTGACGACGGGCGAGATCGTGCTCGGCAAGCTCCTCGCGGCCTGGATCACCGGGCTCGCGTTCGTCGGCGTGGCCGTGCCGTTCCTGGCCGTCGCCACGATCGCGGGCGGGGTGTCGCCGGGGGCGCTCGCCGCGTCGCTGATCGTCCTGATCGTCGAGATCGGGATCTTCTCGGCGATCGGTGTGGGCCTCAGCGCCCTGCTCGCGCGCCCGCTGTTCTCGATCGCCTCGACGTACCTCGTGATGGCGGCTTTCGTCATCGGCACCCTCATCGTGTTCGGGCTCGGGGGCGCGGCCGTCCGCACCGAGACGACCTACCACTCCCGCTGGACCGATTCGATGGACGGTCAGAACTACACGTGCACCGAGTGGGAGACGTACACGAGCGAGTCGCCGCGCTTCGATCGGGTCTGGTGGGTGCTGGCAGCGAACCCGTTCGTCATCATCGCGGACGCCACGCCGACCGCCTACGACCGGTCCGGTTACCCGACCGACCTGTTCGGGCAGATCGCGACGGGGGTGCGAATGGCGCAGATCCCGCCCGAGACCGAGGTCTGGTCGGACGGCTGCGAGGCGGGGTACGTCGACGAGGCCTACCCGAGCTCTCAGGAGCGCACGGCCGGGCTCGTGCCCAGCTGGTTCGTCGGGCTCGGCGTGCAGCTCCTGCTGGCGGGCGTGCTGTTCGGCGGCGGCTGGGCGCGCACGCGCACGCCCGCGCGCACGCTGCCGCCGGGCACCCGCGTGGCCTGAGCCGGCGACGCGGAATGCGCGGCCGCATCCGACGGTTGCGCCTGGGGGCGTTCGCGCCCGCGCATCGTCGCGGACGGGCATTCCGCGCCCGGCCGCCTGACCGTCGGAAGGCACCCATGCACCTGTTCACCCCTCTCACCGCCGGCGACATCGAGCTGCCCAACCGCGTCGTCATGGCCCCGATGACGCGGCTGCGCGCCAACGCAGATGGTGTGCCCACCGCGCTGATGGCCGAGCACTACGCGCAGCGGGCCAGCATGGGCCTCATCATCAGCGAGGGCGTCTACCCGAGCGCCGAGTCGCGGGCCTACCCCGGTCAGCCCGGCATCGCGACCGATGCACAGGCCGAGGGGTGGCGTCCCGTGACGCAGGCCGTGCACGAGGCCGGCGGCCGCATCGTCATGCAGCTCATGAACGGGGGACGGGTGAGCCACACCGGCATCACCGGCACCGAGCGGATCGTCGCGCCGAGCGCGATCGCGATCGACGGAGAGGTGCGACTGGCCGACGGCTCGAAGGCCGCGTTCCCGGTGCCGCACGCCCTCACGGCCGAGGAGCTCACGACGGTGCGCGACGAGTTCGTGGCGGCGGCGCGGCGCGCGGTCGACGCCGGATTCGACGGCGTCGAACTGCACGCGGCCAACGGCTACCTGCTGCACGAGTTCCTCGCACCGTCCTCCAACACCCGCACCGACGCGTACGGCGGATCGCCGGCCGCGCGCGCCTCCTTCGTGCTCGAGGTGGCCCGCGCCGTCGTCGACGAGGTGGGGGCGGGACGCGTCGGCATCCGCATCTCGCCGCGCCACAACATCCAGGACGTGATCGAGGACGACGCCGACGACGTGAGCGCCACCTACGAGGCACTCGTCGACGGGCTCGCACCGCTGGGCCTGGCCTATCTGAGCGTGCTCTTCGCCGACCCGGCCGACGAGCTGGTGCAGGATCTGCGTCGCCGGTTCGACGGCGTGCTCGTGGCGAACACCGGTTTCGCCGCGGTGACCACGCGCGACGACGCGCACGATCTCGTGGCCGACGGGCTCGCCGACGCCGTGGCCGTGGGCCGGCCGGCCATCGCGAACCCCGACCTGGTCGAGCGGTGGCGGGGCGAGCACCCCGAGAACGAGCCGGTCGCGGCCACGATCTACGGCTCGGGAGCCGAGGGCTACACGGATTACCCGCGCCTCAGCGCCTGATCGACGATGCGCGGCGGACCCGGGCGGTCCGCCGCGCATCCGCCCGTGCGGCAGTCTGGGGGGATGACGACGGCCCGGGCGTTCGCGGAGCGCCACCAGATCGCGCTGTACGCGGCCGCGATCGCCGTGGGCGGAGCGCTCGGGTTCTGGGTCCCGGCCATCGCGGCCGCGCTCGAGCACGCGATCGTCCCGGCGCTCGCACTGCTGCTGTTCGTCGCCTTCCTCGGCGTCCCGTTCGAGCGCATGGCGAGCGCCTTCGCCGACCTGCGGTTCCTCTCGCTCGTGCTGGCGCTGAACTTCCTCGTCGTGCCGCTCGTGGTCGGGATGCTGTCGCGGGTGGTCGCGGGCGAGCCCGCGCTCCTGGCGGGCGTGCTGCTGGTTCTGCTCACCCCGTGCGTCGACTACGTCATCGTCTTCTCGGGACTGGCGGGCGGCGCGCGCGACCGGCTGCTCGCCGTGACGCCGCTGCTGATGCTGCTGCAGATCGTGCTGCTGCCGCTGTACCTGTGGGCGCTCGCCGGACCCGAGCTCGTCGCGGCCGTCGAGGTGGGACCCTTCGTCGAGGCCTTCCTCGTGCTCATCCTGCTGCCGCTGGGCCTCGCCGTCGTGACGCAGGTGCTGGGGCGCCGTGCGACCGCCGTGCGCCGGGCGGCGGGTCATGCGGAGGGCGCCATGGTGCCGCTCATGATGATCACGCTCGCCGTGGTCGTGGGCTCCCAGGTCGCCGCCGTCGGCGCGGCGCTCGGGGGGCTTCTGATCGTGGTGCCCGTCTTCGTGCTGTTCGCGGCCGTCCTCGCGGTGATCGGTGTCCTCATCGCGCGGGCCGCGCGGCTCGATCGCCCCGATCGCATCGCGCTGGTGTTCAGCGGGGTCACCCGCAACTCGCTCGTGGTGCTGCCGCTGGCACTCGCGCTGCCCGCGTCGTTCGCGCTCGCGCCGGTCGTCGTCGTGACGCAGACGCTCATCGAGCTCGTCGCGATGGTGGTGCTGGTGGCAGTGTTCCGGCGCCCCGCATCCACCCCGCGCTGAACCGACCGGGCACGGACCCGAGAGGGGCCCCGGCGGAGCACCCGTATGTGGGGCCACGCTCATTCCCGGGCCGAGGCGTTGACTGTCATCAGACGCACTCGAACGAAGGAATCCCATGAAGAACGCACACCTCGGAGACCTCGAGGTCTCCCGCATCGGACTCGGCGCCATGACCATGGCCGGCACCTACACGACCGGTGGTGCACTCGACGACGACGAGTCGATCCGCACGATCCACCGCGCTCTCGACCTCGGCGTGACCCACATCGACACGGCCGAGGTCTACGGCCCGTTCCACAGCGAAGAGGTCGTGGGGCGCGCCATCCGCGGTCGTCGCGACCAAGTCCGCATCGCCACCAAGTTCGGTCTCGTCTCGCACGCACGGGGCGAGGGGCGCAACATCGACAGCAGCGCGCAGAACGTGAAGTCCGCCGTCGAGGGGTCGCTGCGACGACTCGGCACCGACTATATCGACCTCTACTACCAGCACCGGGTGGACCGGAACACGCCGATCGAGGAGACGGCCGGGGCGGTGGCCGATCTGATCGCCGAGGGGAAGGTGCGGTACTTCGGGCTCTCCGAGGCGTCGCCCGAGACCATCCGCCGCGCGCACGCCGTGCAGCCCGTCTCGGCGCTGCAGACCGAGTACTCGCTCTGGACGCGCGACGTCGAGGCCGAGATCCTGCCGCTGCTGCGCGAGCTGGGCATCGGCTTCGTGCCGTACTCGCCGCTCGGCCACGGGCTGCTCACCGGGCAGCTGCGCTCGGCCGCCGACATCCCCGAGGGGGACTGGCGCAAGACGAACCCCCGGTTCACGGCTGACAACTTCGACCGCAATCTGCGCATCGTCGACGAGGTCACCGCGATCGGCGCCGAGATCGGCGCGACCCCCGCGCAGACGGCGCTCGCGTGGATCCTCACGCGGGGCGACGACATCGCCCCCATCCCCGGTACGCGCCGCGTCGCGCGGGTGGAGGAGAACACCGCCGCCGATGCGATCGTGCTGACGGATGCCCAGATCCGCCGGCTCGATGACCTGGAGCCCGCGGCGGGCGCCCGGCACGACGAGGGCAACATGGCCTCGATCGACCGCTGAGCCGCTGCTCGTGCCCTGTCGGATGCCGTGGCGTCGTCACGGCATCCGACAGGACGTCACCAGGTGTGCGTCGCGATGAGCGCCGCCGACACGACGAGGGCGCCGATCGCCGCCGCGAGGACGGCGATCACGACGACGAAGCCGACCACGGAGACGACTCCGGCCAGGACGCGGTACCCCGTCGACGAGGCGGCGCCGGGGATGCTCACGGGATCGCGTCGTCGCGACGGTCGTGCACCTGCACGTCCGCCACGGCGGGGATCAGCCCGAAGTCGACCAGCAGCTGGCCGAGTTCGGAGTTTCCGAAGCGGTGCACGAGGTGCCGCTCCATGAACGGGGCGCCGGGCAGGTTCAGGGGCTCATGATCGCGGAGGATCTGCGACGAGTGCAGCAGGAAACGCAGGTCGTAGGTCGAGTTGAAGACCTCGGGCACGCCCCGCTCGACCCCCAGGAGCCGATAGGTCGCTTCCATGGCGGTGCGCACCGAGTACTCCGTCGTGAAGATGCAGTCGCGGGTCGTCTCGGCGAACTGGCCCAGGAAAGCGACATTGACGCTCCCCTCGGGCACGACGTCGGGTCGGTCGCCGGCTTTGCGCGGCATGAAGAATGCCGTGACGTACGGCATCATCACGGGGACCGTCTTCGCCGCGTGCGCGGCGAGCTCGTCGATCTCGTCGACCGGCACGCCCAGGTGGTACAGCCATTCCTGCGTGATCTCCTCGCCCGTGCAGTCCTGCATCGGCTTCTTCACGTAGGCGCCGGGCGTCTCGACGAAGAGCCCGTAGACCCAGACCACGATCTCGTTCGGCTTCTGCGCCTTGAAGTGCGGTTGGCGGTTCACCGTCCAGCTCATGAGCCAGGGCGAATCGCGCACCGTGACGATGCCGCCCGTGACGACCTTCCCCGAGAAAGGGTCGCGTTCGGCGATCTTCTCGATGTACGCGGGGATCCGGTGATCGAGGGTCGTGACGGTCGCGGACTCCCACTTCGTCTTGTCGATGTCGCCGCAGAACACCTCGGGTCGGCCGAAGTCGGAGGACTTCCGGGCGATCCGCTTCCACAGGTCCCAGGCCGGCGCCGGACCGGTCTTGAGCTCGGCGCGGGTGTTGTGGTCGCCGTCATCCGAGTTCTCGGTCAGCGACCCGATCGTGACGAGGGCGAGGTCGTCATCCGTGAGGGTCACCCCGCCGGCTTCGCCGTTGCTGATCCAGTCGATGCGGGTGGCTCGTGTGACGCCGTTCGAAAGATCGAAGGCCACGTCGGTGACGGTCGTCGAAAAGCGGAAGTTCACTCCCTGCTCGAGCAGCCACGTGTACATCGGCAGGACGAAGGACTCGTACTGGTTGTACTTGGTGAACTTCAGCGCCGACATGTCGGGGAAGCCCCCGAGCTGGTGCACGAAGCGGTGCAGGTAGAGCTTCATCTCGAGCGCCGAATGCCACTCCTCGAAGGCGAACATCGTGCGCCAGTACAGCCAGAAGTTGCTGTCGAGGAACTCGCGCGAGAACACCTCCTCGATGCGCTTGTCCTCCATCTGCTCGCGGGTGGCGAGGAAGATGCGTACGACCTCCTTCTGCGCCTTCTCGCTCAGGCCGAATGTGAAGTTCGTGCCCGCATCCTGGCCCTGTTTCTCGGTGACACGACGTTTCGACGAGTTGGGGTCGTCCTTGTTGAGCCAGTAGAACTCGTCGAGCACGCTGGCCCCGTCGATCTCGAGCGACGGGACCGACCGCATGAGGTCCCAGAGGCACTCCATGTGGTCTTCGAGTTCGCGCCCGCCGCGGATGACGAAGCCCTTCTCGGGGTACTTGATGCCGTCCAGCGCCCCGCCGGGAAGATCGAGCTCCTCGAGGATGGTGATCCGCTCGCCCGCCATCCCGCCGTCACGGATCATGAAGATCGCGGCGGCCATGCTGGCCAGGCCCGCGCCCACGAGCCAGGCGGACTTCCGCTCCACTCCCTCCGGCGGGCGGGGGCGGGCGAATGCTTCGTAGTTACCGCTGCTGTAGTGCACGTCGGTCTCCTTGTCGTCGACGAAGAGGCCTGCCGTCGGACCGGCCGAGGCGGGCGGGAAAGTGCCCTCACCGTAACGACGTGCGCCTCGCCGCGGTGCGGT
Source organism: Microbacterium sp. NPDC089189 (assembly GCF_040685095.1). Taxonomy (NCBI): domain Bacteria; kingdom Bacillati; phylum Actinomycetota; class Actinomycetes; order Micrococcales; family Microbacteriaceae; genus Microbacterium; species Microbacterium sp. NPDC089189. The sequence goes on along the minus strand of NZ_JBFBHG010000004.1, from coordinate 65,784 downwards.
CGGCGCCGAAGACCGCCCACCCGCTCACCCGCGTATGACCCGGGGGTGAAAGAGGGTGTCAGCCCGGTGCGATCCCGCCGTCCGCGCGTCGCCACGCCCGTGCCACACGGGACGCATCCCGACTGAGACCCGCGCCGATGATCATGCCGGTGGCGATCGCGACGAGTGAACCGAGCGTCTGCAGGATGACGGCCGTGGCGCCCGCCGTGCCGGAGGCTGCTTCGCTCATGCCGATGAATCCCATGCTCCCGGGTACCAGCAGCCAGTACGCACAGGTCAGCATGATCGCGGGAGGCGGCGACGACGAGAGGTGGCTCACCAGGTAGACCCCGGGGATGACGATCAGGGCGCCCACCAACCCCGACAGTTGCGCGCCCAGCACGACGTTGCCCAGCAACTGCCCGGCGTAGGCGAGCACGAGCGCGTACAGGATCCAGGGCAGCGAGCGTTTCGGGGCGGACGAGAAGAAGTAGTAGCCGACGGCGACGAGGACGATGCCGGCCCACGGTGCCCACGCGCCGAGCTGTTCTGCGGACGATGCGGTCGTTGTCGACCCCCGCGACACCGACAGCCCCGCGAACACCCCGAAGGCCAGGAGGCCGAGCCGAGCGAAGCCGTAGACGAGACGGCTGGCGCCCGCCATCATCTGCCCCGAGGTCAACTCGACGGCGGCAATCGTCAGCGTGAGCCCGGGGAGGAACGACACCAGCGCGGGTGCCACCAACCGCAGCGAGTCATCGTGCACGATCGGTCGGATCACGACCGCGACGAGCACGGTGACCACGAAGGCGGTCGCGACCGGCAGAAGCAGCGCCAGCGTCGGCAGCCGAGTCCCGATGGCGACGATGAGCCCCACCACGCTGCCGAGGATCACGTAGACCGGAAGGGCGGTCAGCGTGGGGTTCAGCACCATCCCGAACCCCACCGTCAGCAACGCGTGCCCGAAAACGGTCAAGGGCAGGGCGAACCGCGGCCGGCTGCTGATGATCTCTGTGATCTCCCGCACCACGTCCTCCGGGGGCGGTGCGCTCGTGAGACAGCGGCGGCGGAGCGCGTCGATCGCACCGGCCTGATCGAGCCGCAGCGCCGTCTGCTGCACCGGGAAGATCGCGGACCCGCGCGCGTGCGCGGTCGCATCCTCGATCATCACCAGGGTCGGCAGGACGAAGACGTTCAGTCGCGGGTGGCCGTAGACGGTCGCGAGCTCGCGAAGGGTGTCTTCGACGTCGTTCGTCGCCTGCGAGCTCGCGAGCAGGGCCGAGGCCAGCGCGCCGAGCATGTCCACCAGCGGGGAGGCGGTGTCCGCGGCGGGCTCGGATGAGCGATCGCCGCGCAGTGCGCGCATCGTCGCTCGCAAGCGAGCCATGGCGCCGGGCATGTGCGCCCCCTTCGTCGAGGTCGGAGAACGGCCAGGGCGAAGCGCGTCACGTGCTTCCGAGAACGAATCCTATGGACTCGTGCTGCGCCCAGCCAACCCCCCGATCGGGTCTGGATGGGGAGTCTATAAGCTGCCGGAAGGGGGACGACATGAATAACTCTGACCCGGACAGAGCCAGCGGGGAACTCGACGACGCGGTGCGCAGCGGTGCGCCGGAGGCGGTGGCGCGCACCGCCATGGAGAACATCTGGCCGCTCTTCCAGCATCATCACGCCGCGCTGATCTCGGCCGTCGTTGCGCTGCCGGAGGCGGTTCTCGACCGGTATCCCGTGCTGCGGCTGCTGCATCCGGTGACGCCGGTGCTCGCGCGCACGACGCACCCGTTCAAGCCGCTCGTCTACCCGGAGACCGCGCGGGAGCTGAGCCGGGAAGAGCTCGACATCACCCTTCTGGCCCAGGTCATCGCCTTCCGCCTGAGCGGAGACCTGGCCGCATCCGTCACCTACGCCGACCGTCTCGACGAGCGGATCGGGCGGGCGCCGGTCGGCGCCAGCGGCGAGACGGATGGGCCTCGCTGGTATCTGCACTTCCAGATCGGGTCGACGCGGTTGGCGGCGGGGCAGTTCTCGCGTGCGCTCGCGGACTTCGCGACGGCGCGCCAGCTCGGTCAGCTGACCTCGCAGGGCGACGCCGTGCGGATGGCGCTCGGGCGGATGGCGCTCGCGCACGCCATGCGGGGCTCGATCGACGACGCGCAGCGCGCGATCACCGAGCTCGGGCGGTACGACGTCCCCGGTGCCGCGCACGTCGACGCGGCGCTGACGTCGGAGGCGGCGGCCGAAGCGCTGATCGCGGTGGAGCGTCAGGATCCTGACGTCGACGCACTGCTCGAACGGCTCGAGCCGTTCGACAGCGTCGAGGTGTCATGGCCGTTCGCGCTGCTCGCCCGCGCCCGAGGCCTCATCGCCCAGCAGCAGCCGGAGCATGCCCTGGAAGTCGTGCGACTGGCGGACGAGACCCATCCGAGGCTGCACGGTTCTTTCGCCTCGGATGTCATCGCGTCGGCGCGGATCTCGGCGCTGGCCATGCTCGGCGACACCGCGCACGCCCGAGAGCTCGTCGACGGCGTTCGACACCCCGGCACCCTGACGAAGATCGCCGCGGTGCGTCTGGCGCTGCACGAGGGAAGACTGGATGCGGCCGAGGCAGGTCTCTCGCGACTCGACCGCGACCGCAATCTCGGCCCGGGGCAGCGTTCGGAGTGCCTGGTGCTGTCGGTATGGGCGCAGTTCGATCGTTCCGGGCGGTTGGAGAGCGATGTGCTCTGCCGTCTCCGGCGGCTCGCCGAGAATCGGAACGCGCGCCGCATGGTGGGCTCGCTCCCGGTCCAGGTGATCGATGCGGCCACGGTGGGCCTGGCCCCGGAGTTACGGGCGCGGTTCGTCGACGACACGTCCGGTCTGCTGTTCGCCGACGTCGACAGCCGCCCCATGCTCACCAAGGGCGAGCTGCGTGTGCTCAATGCGATCGCGCAGTACCCCACGACCGCGGCGATCGCGGCAGCGCACCACATCTCGCCGAACACGGTCAAGTCCCACCTCAAGTCGCTTTACCGGAAGCTGGGCTGTTCGACCAGGGACGAGGCAGCCAAGGCAGGATCGCGGTTGGGGCTGTTGACGCTCGACGGCGACTGAGTGCCGGAGCGGTGTCACGCCGCGGACAAGCGGGACGTGAACGCCCGGATGCGCAGGCGAAGCGAATCGAACGCGGTGTCGAAGGCGGCGGGGGTGCCCTGAACCGCGGGATCCGGGATCGACCAATGGAGGTCGTCGCCGCTCTTCAGCCGTTCGTGCGCGTCGTCGCACACCGTGATCACGAGGTCGCCCTCGGCGCGCACCTCGTCGATGTGCCGCGGTCTCCGGGCGGAGTCGATCCGGAGCCCGTGCCGTGATGCCGACGCGGTGGCCCCGGGGTTGACCCCCGCCGCGGGCCGGGTCCCCGCCGAGGCCGCGGGCACCGCACTCGCGTCGCGCCAAATCGCCTCGGCCAGTTGCGAGCGGGCGGAGTTCGCCGTGCACACGAAGAGCACGCGCTCGGGAGGCGTGACGCTGGCCGGGGCGAGCGTGTCGAAGACCTCGGCACGGAGCCCGATGTAGCTGCGGCGCCGGTCGAACTCCGAACGGGTGCGCGCGATGATCCGGGCCGATTCGAGCGTGCGGAGGTGATGCGCGACCAGATTCGATCGCAGATCGAGAGCCGCGCCGATCTCCGACGAGGAGAGATCGCCCAGCGAGAGCAGATCGACGATGCGCAGGCGGGTCTGGTCTGCGAGCGCGGCGAAGATCGCCACGCGTCGTTCGATATCGGACATCGCTTCATCCATAGCACGCCGCCCCGGGCAAGTCCATGGATATTGACTCAGCGCGCATTGACTCTATCGTTGCGTGTCGGACGCGGCGCCTGCCGCCCCAGGGAGGTAGATCATGGGAATCGGAAGCGGTATCGCGCTCTTCGTCATCGGAGCAATCCTCGCCTTCGCGCTCAACATCGACACCGGCGGCTACGTCGACCTCGACCTGATCGGCTACATCCTGATGGGTGCGGGCGTCGTCGTGTTCCTCATCAGCCTCATCCTGATGCTCCGCCGTCGCCAGACGGAGACCGTGGCGCGGACCGCGGTCGACCCGGGAACCGGGGAGCGCGTCACGCGCCGCAGCGTCCGCGACAATGACCCCATCGCCTGACCCGGATACCGCACAGCCGGTGGCCGGCGTCATGAGCGGCGCCCTGCTGGGCGACCGGTATGCGCTGGGCGATGTGCTGGGCGAGGGCGGGATGGGGGTCGTCTACCGGGCGACCGACACCCTGCTGGAGCGCACCGTCGCGGTGAAGGTGTTCCGTGAGGGCACGGCCGAGCGCGCGCGGACGGCGTCGGAGACGCAGATCCTCGCGAGTCTCAACCATCCGGCGCTGGTGACGCTCTTCGACGCCCAGGTCGCGGGGGAGGAGCCCCGGTACTTCGTCATGGAGTTCGTCGACGGCCCGACCCTCCGTTCCCGGCTCGGTTCCGGTCCGCTCGCTCCCCGGGCCGTGGCACGCCTCGCGCGCGACCTCGCCGAGGCGCTGCACGTCGTGCACCGTGCCGGCATCGTCCACCGCGACATCAAGCCCGCCAACGTGCTGCTGCGGCCCTCGAGCGTGCCCCACGAGGAGTTCCACCCCAAGCTCGCCGACTTCGGGATCGCGTATCTGATCGATGCGACCCGGCTCACCGTGCCCGGGGCCGTGATCGGTTCCGCCGCCTATCTCAGCCCCGAGCAGGTGTCGGGGGAGGCGCCCGGTCCGGCCTCGGACATCTATTCGCTCGGTCTGGTCCTCATCGAGGCGCTCACGGGGCGACGGGCGTTCCCGCAGGTCGGCCGCACCGAGGCCGCGCTCGCACGTCTCACACAGGACCCGATCGTCCCGGGTTCGGTGGGCAGGGACTGGGGCAGGCTGCTCACCGACATGACGGCGCGCGATCCCGCGCACCGTCCACCGGCCTTGGATGTCGTGATCCGCGCGGCCGACATCGGCACTCGTGCGGTGCCGGTCACCGCGGCTGCGACGGTCACCGCGGACGCGACGGTCGCCGACGTCGGCGCGCGGCCGACGGGCACGGAAGTCGGGTCGGAGGGCGACCGCCGCACACTCGTCGAGCCGCTCGGGCATGACGAGGCCGATCCTCCGGGCGACGCACCGACGATGGTGCTCGCTGATGGCGGCGGGGTCTCGTCGCGGGCGGCGTCGCCGGCACGGCGACCGCGGCGCGTCTCGCCGTGGGCGTTCATCGCGGCCGCCCTGGTGGCTGCTGCCGTCGTCGTCGGCGTCGTGACGTGGCTGCCGGGCGACGAGCCCGCTCCGGTGCCAACGCTCCCCGCTCTCGACGATCCGCTGGGCTCTCATCTGGAGCAGCTCATGGATGCGGTGTCGCCGTGATGCGCCGTGGAGCCGCCGCCCTCCTGCTGGCGGTCGCGGCGATGCTGGCCGGCTGCTCATCGCCGGCCGTGGACGCGGCGTCGACGACCGAGGCGTTGCAGACGAGGGTGGTCGCGATCGCCGAGTCCGCGGCGGCGAACGATCCGTCGACGGCTCTCGAGGATCTCGCCGCGCTGGAATCAGAGACGGAACAGGCGCTCGCGCGGGGCGAGATCGACGCCGATCGCGCCGCAGCCATCCGCGCCGCCGTCGCGCTCGTCAGAGCCGACCTGGAGGCCTCGTCCGTGGAGGCGCCGGTGCCCGATCCTGAGTCCCAGCCCTCGGAGGTCCCGACCGTCGTCGACGAGCCCGGGCCCGCCGACGACAGCGGCAATGGCAATGGCAACAGCGGCAGCGGCAACGGGAACGGGAACGGCAACGGTAACGGGAACGGGACCAAGGGGAACAGCGGCAAGGGCGAATAGCGGTCGAGGAGTTCCGGGCTCGACCGAGCCCGCCCGATCTCGGCGGCGCGCCCGGGCTCAGTCCGCGATCTCCTCGGCGCGGAGCGACCGGATCATCCGCGTGAGCGCGGTGAAGGCGGCGGACTGTTCCTCGGGGGTCATGCCGTCGAGCATGCGCACCTCGACCGCACGCACGGCAGCGGTGGCCCTCTCGAGGCGCTGCCGCCCGAGCGGGGTGAGCTGCGCGGGAAGGGTCTTGCCCACTCGTCCCTCCGCGGGCCTGGCCACGTACCCGTCGCGCTCCAGCGACTGCAGCAGCACGTTCATCGACTGGCGGGTGACGAATGCCCCGCGTGCGAGCTCCGAGTTCGACAGGCCCGGGCGCTGCGCGAGCAGTTCGAGACAGGAGTAGTGGGTGATCGTCATGCCCCATGGACGCAGCACGGTCTCCATCGCGACGCGGAGGGCGCTCGAGGCCTCTTTCAGCAGGTAGCCGAGGGACGTGTCGAGATCGATGCCGTCTTGACTCATGTCAGTATTCTGACATACAGTCGCATATGTCAGAAAGCTGACATCGACGAAAGAAGCAGCGCATGCCCGCCACCGGCCCCGACTTCCTCTCCCTCCAGGTTCGCGACCTCGCCGCATCTCAGGCGTTCTACGAGCACTACCTCGGACTCGTCCGGTCGCCCGCCGGTCCGCCGCACGCCGTCGTGTTCGAGACGACGCCGATCGCCTTCGCGCTGCGCGACATCGTTCCGGGTACCGATCTGGCCTCGATCGCCCAGCCCGGCATCGGTGCAGCCCTGTGGTTCCATGCCACCGACGTGCAGGCGATCCACGACGCGCTCGCCGCCGCCGGACACCCGATCGTCGCGGCGCCGATCGACGGCCCGTTCGGTCGAACGTTCACGTTCGCCGATCCGGACGGCTACCACGTGACGCTCCACGACCGCGTCTGAGCGGTCGGTGCCGGGGTCAGGCGGTGACGCGGAGGCTGCGCCCCTCGAAGGTGACGAGGTCGCCGACCTGCAGCTGCCGTCCGCGTCGGCGCTCGATCTCGCCGTTCACTCGCACGTAGCCGTCGATGATGGCCTCTTTGACGTCGCCGCCGGAGTCCAGCAGGCCTGCGAACTTCGCGAACTGGCCGAGGCGGATGCCGCCCTCTCCGATGGGCACGTCGTGGGGAGGCGTCGCGGTGGTCACGTTCGGAATGCTAGCGAACGCGGCGCGAGCGCCGCACACCTCGGCATAGACGCGACGGCGGGAGTCGAACCCGCAACGCTTCCGGGTATGAACCGGAGCCCGGGACCACCCGGATCGCCGCGATGCCACGACGCTAACCCGGATCCGCGCCGGCCGGCCGGAAGATGACCGCGCGTGACTGAACGTGACGCGCGCTGACGCGTCTCCTGTGCGCCGGCGGGGAGCGCCCGGTCAGGCCGCCTGTTCGGTCGTGCTCGTCCCGGCGCCCGTGCCGGGCGAGCGCACCGACAGGAATCCGCGGCGGCGCCACAGGTGGAACCCCAGCTTCTCGTAGGCGCGGATGGCGTCCACGTTGTCGGCCGCGGCGTGCATGAGTGCGCGGTCGCCGCGCTGCTGGATGTGGAAGGCGACGTCGAGCACGAGTCGCGACGCGATGCCCTGGCGACGGAAGTCGGGGTCGGTGGCGACGGCGCTGATCTCGGTCCAGCCGGTCGGATGCAGCCGCTCTCCGGCCATCGCGATGAGGCGGCCCTCGCGGCGCACGCCGACGTACCGGCCGAGCTCGTGGGTGCGGGGGAGGAAGGGACCCGGGCGATTCCGCTCGACGAGGGCGAGCATGTCGGGCACGTCCTCCGCGCCGAGAACCACGGCCTCGTCGTAGGCGACGGGCCGCAGCCGCGAGGTCTCGACCAGCTGCACGCCGCTGCCGCGCCAGAGCTCGGTCCATCCGTCCGGCAGCTCCGGGTCGGCGCCCGAGATGGCGACGTCGGCGCCGGGTCCCACGAGCGAGACGATCGAATCCCACACGCCCGGCTCGTCCCATGACCGTACGGCGAGGAACGGCGCCACATCGGGCTGGTAACGACGGACGAGGTCGTCGCCGACGGCGAAGCGCGCGTGCGGTCCGTCGAGCGCGTGCCACGCGGCGTTGTCGAGAAGGTCGATGTCGTGGTCGGACAGCGTGGGTGTGGGCATGAACGGGTTCCCGGTCTTTCGAAGATGATGCTCTTCGATCCTCGCCCCTCCGCGAGCTCCCCGGGTCATCGCGCGTCTCCGGAGGCCGAGTCGGATGTCGGCGGTCGCGCCTAGAATCGACAGGACATGACCGACGCATCCTCGCCCCTCATCGTCGGGAACGACGACCGCCGATCCGGCGATGCCGGCCGCCCCGACGCCGATCTGCTCGAGGGGCTGAACCCGCCGCAGCGCGAGGCGGTCACCTATCGCGGTCCGGCTCTGCTCATCGTCGCCGGTGCGGGTTCCGGCAAGACCCGCGTGCTCACGCACCGCATCGCATCGCTGCTGCGCGGGCGCGAGGCCTGGCCGAGCCAGATCCTGGCGATCACCTTCACCAACAAGGCCGCCGGCGAGATGCGCGAGCGCGTCGGCCAGCTGGTGGGCGACAGCGCCCGCGCCATGTGGATCTCGACGTTCCACTCCGCCTGCGTGCGGATCCTCCGCCGCGAGGCGCAGCAGTTCGGCTTCACGAGCTCGTTCACGATCTACGACTCGGGCGACTCGCGGGCACTCATCAAGCGCCTCGTCAAAGAACACGAGGGCGACGCATACGGGCTCACCCCCGCCGCCGTGCAGGGGCGCATCTCGAAGCTCAAGAACGAGCTCTCGGATGCCGAGGCGTTCGCGCGGCAGGCCAACATGAACGATCCCGCCGAGCGCAAGTTCTCCGCGATCTTCGGCGACTACCAGCGCGCCCTGCAGCGCGCGAACGCGTTCGACTTCGACGACCTCATCGCGCAGACGGTCTACCTGTTCCGCGCCTTCCCGCACGTGGCCGACGTGTACCGCCGCCGCTTCCGCCACATCCTGGTCGACGAGTACCAGGACACGAACCACGCGCAGTACTCGCTCATCCACGAGCTAACCCGCCCCGTCGTGGGCTCCGCCGAGCCGTACTCCGCCGGCGGCATGATGATCTTCGAGCCCGACCAGGCCCCCGAGCTCGAGGGTGCGTCCCTCACCGTGGTCGGCGACTCCGACCAGTCGATCTACGCCTTCCGCGGCGCCGACATCCGCAACATCAGCGAGTTCGAGCGCGACTTCCCGGGTGCCAAGGTCGTGCTGCTCGAGCAGAACTACCGGTCCACCCAGAACATCCTCTCGGCCGCCAACGCCGTGATCTCCAACAACTTCGATCGTCAAGACAAGAAGCTGTGGACGGATGTGGGGGCGGGCGATCCGATCGTCGGCTTCACCGGGTACTCGCAGCACGACGAGGCGCAGTTCGTCGCCGACGAGATCGAGAAGCTGCACCGCGGCGGGCTCGCGTACTCCGAGGTCGCGGTGTTCTACCGAACCAACTCGCAGTCCCGTGCGCTCGAGGAGATCTTCATCCGCTCCGCGCTGCCCTACAAGATCATGGGCGGCACCAAGTTCTACGACCGCGCCGAGATCAAGGACGCCATCGCGTACGTCGTCGCGGTGGCCAACCCCGCCGACGAGATGGCGGTGCGCCGCATCCTCAACAAGCCCCGCCGCGGCATCGGCGACGTCACCGAGACGGCGATCGCGCGCTTCGCCGAGGACAACCAGATCAGCTTCCGCGACGCGCTTGCCTCGCCCGCCGCTCTCGGCGTCGGGCCCAAGATCCAGGCGGCGATCGCGCAGCTCGACCAGGTGCTCACCGAGGCCGCCGCGATCATGACCCCAGCGTCGGGCGAGCTGCCGCCGCCGACGGCGGTCACCGAGGGCATCACGCTCCTGCTGAACAAGAGCGGGTACATGGACGCGCTGCGTGCCAGCCGCGACCCGCAGGACGAAGCGCGCCTCGAGAACCTGGACGAGCTCATCGCGGTGACCCGCGAGTTCGCGCGCAACAACCCCGAGGGAACCATCATCGACTTCCTCACCGAGGTCGCTCTCGTCGCCGACGCCGACGACCTCGACGACGCCTCGGGATCCGTGTCGCTCATGACCATGCACACGGCCAAGGGCCTCGAGTTCGACACCGTGTTCCTCACCGGCGTCGAAGAGGACCTCATCCCGCACCGCATCTCGGCGAACGAGCCGGGCGGCCCCGCCGAGGAACGCCGCCTGTTCTACGTCGGCGTCACCCGGGCCCGTAAGCGCTTGCATCTGTCGCTCGCGATGACCCGCGCGCAGTTCGGCGAGGTCACCGTCGCCATGCCCAGCCGCTTCCTGCAGGAGATCCCCGCCGAGCTCATCGACTGGCGCCAGTCGCCCGGCGACGTCAACTCGCGCGGCGGCAACCAGTCGCGGGCGCTCAACGCCCGCAAGCCCGGCGGATGGGGCGGGCGCCGCGACGACCCGCCCGCACTCGCACCGAGCAAGACGTCACTCGACCGCTTCCCGAACAAGATCCCCGCCAAGGTGCGCGACAACAGTGCGCTCGAGCTCGTCGCCGGCGACCGCATCCGCCACGAGGACTTCGGTGAGGGGCGCGTCGACGTCGTCACCGGCGAGGGGGCCAAGCGCATCGCCCACGTGCGGTTCGACAGCGCCGGTGCCAAGAAGCTGCTGATCAAGATCGCGCCCATCGAGAAGATCTGACCCGCGCACGCGCGGGTGTCCCTCGCTGCCTCCGGCCGCCGCATTAGGCTGGCCCGATGGCACTCTTCTCGCGCCGTCCCAAGTCCGCCGCCTCCTCCGAGACCCCCGCCGAGCCCGCGCGCGCCGACGACGAGCAGGATGCGGCATCCGCTGCCGAGGCCGACGCCGTCGCTGTTCCGCACGTGCCGATCTCGGTGACGGCGTTCGGCTCGGGCGGGCGCACCCCCGCCGCCGCTCCGGGCGAGGACGCCCCGGCGCCGGCCGCGCCCGTCGTGCCCGAGGCCGACCGTGCCCCCGCGCGTCCGCCGCATCTGGCCAACCCCGAGGCGGAAGCCTCGACGCAGCTCGAGACCGTGCCGGGGCTGCGCGACAACGTCCTGCTGCGCGACGCCCTCGCCGCGCTGCCCGCGCAGGCTTCGCCCGCCGAGCTGATGAACGTCGCCCGGCAGCTGCTGCAGGGGCACCTCTTCATCCGCGTGCAGGGTGACGCCCGTGAGCTCCTCGCCAAGGGCGAGGGGCTGCCGATGTCGATCATCACCTACCAGGAGCAGAAGTATCTGCTGGCGTACTCCAGCGGCAAGGCGCTGCAGGAGGCCGTGAGCGGCGACGGCGACACCGGCACATCGGCGCTCGCACAGCCCGTGACCGGCATCATCCGACAGGTCGTCGAGGGTGACTTCGGCGGCATCGCCGTCGACCATGCGTCGCGCCCCGGATCCGCCATCCTTCCCTCGCAGCTGCTCGAGAAGGCGCTGTCGGATCTCGATCCCGAGGTCACGGTCAAGACGCTTCTGGCCGCGCCCCGCACCGACGCGATCCCCGGCCAGATCGCCGAGGCGCTCACCACCGCGCCGTTGTGGATCGCGGCGCGCCGCACCGAGTCCGGACAGGTGGGCATCGCCGAGCTGCGCACCCCGGACGGCGGCCGCCTGCTCGAACTGTTCTCGCACCCGCTCGAGCTCGTCGCGCTCGGCCGCGGCGACCAGCCCGCCAAGGTGAGCGCCGAGCAGCTCGGCGCCGCGCTGCGCTCGGATGAGGGCATCGCCGGCGTCATCATCAACCCTGCCGGCCCCTGGATCCGTCTCGGACGCGACCAGCTGGCGCCGCTCCTGGCCGTCGGCGCCTGACGCGCCGACGGATCGCCGCCCCGCGCCCGCGCGCAAGGGGTGTCGCGGAGCGGTCCGGTCGCCCTAGGGTCGGGTCATGGCGAGCGAACGCACGACCGTGATCGTCCCCGGCCCGGCGGCCGACCGCGAGATCTCGGTCTCGAGCCCGTCGCGTGAGGTCTGGCCGGACGCCGGCATCACGAAACGCGACCTGGTCGACTACATCCTCGCCGTGGCGGACCCGTTCCTGGCGGCGAACGGCGGTCGTCCCGTCTCTCTCGAGCGGTTCCGCGACGGCATCGGCGGCGAGGCCTTCTTCTCGAAGAACCCGCCGAAGGGGACGCCCGACTTCGTCGATGCCGTCACGGTGACCTACAACAGCGGGCGGAGCCATCCGCAGGTCGTGCTCACCGAACCCGCCGCGCTCGTGTGGGCCGTGCAGATGAACACGGTCGTGTTCCACCCCTGGGCGTCGCTCGCGAGCGATCCCGACCGCCCCGTCGAGCTGCGCATCGACCTCGACCCACAGCCCGGTACCGGCTTCGCCGACGCCGCCGCCGTCGCGCCGCTCATGCGCGACGTGCTGGCGGAAGCGGGGCTGGAGTCGTGGATCAAGACGAGCGGAAACCGCGGGATCCACCTGTTCTGCCCCATCGAACCCACCCACGAGTTCCTCGACGTGCGGCACGCCGTCATCGCCGCCGGGCGCGAGCTGGCGCGCCGCGAGCCCGATCGGGTGACGATGAACTGGTGGAAGGAGGAGCGCGGCGCCCGCATCTTCATCGACTTCAACCAGGCCAACCGCGACCGCACGATGGCGGGTGCCTACAGCCCACGGGCTCTTCCCGACGCGACCGTGTCGACGCCGATCACCTGGGACGAGCTTCCCGGCGTCGACCCGCACGCCTTCACGGTGCACACCGTGCCCGCGCGCGTGCGGGAGATCGGCGACCCGTGGGCGCGGATCGCCGAGAAGCCGGGGCGCATCGACACGCTGCTGGAGTGGTGGGAACGCGACCTCGCCGACGGCCTGGGCGAGCTGCCCTTCCCGCCCGACTTCCCCAAGATGCCGGGGGAGCCGCCACGGGTGCAGCCGAGCCGGGCGCGCGCCGCCGACTGACCGGTCTCAGTCGAGGACGTCGGCCAGGTCGTAGTCGGCGATCTGCTCGAGCTGCGCGAACGTGCACGAGCGCGCGTCGCGGTCGGGACGCCACCGCTCGAACTGCACGGTGTGGCGGAACCGCGCCCCCTCGAGCTGGTCGTACCGCACCTCGAGGACGCGTTCGGGACGCAGCCGCACGAACGACACGTCCTTGGATGCGGTGAAGCGCGACCTCTCGGTCTCGCCCGTCACCGCATCGCCCGCTTCGTCCCGTTCGACGAGGGGCGCCAGCTCGTCCACCAGCTCGCGGCGGCGTGCATCGGTGAACGCCGAGACCCCGCCGACGTTGCGCAGCTCGCCGTCGCCGTCGTACAGCCCGACGAGCAACGACCCGACGCCCGTGCCGCTCTTGTGCACGCGGTAGCCGAGGGCCACCACATCCGCCGTCCGCGCGTGCTTGATCTTGAGCATCGTCCGTTTGCCGGGCTGGTAGGGGTCGGCGCGGCGCTTGGCGATCACGCCGTCCAGCCCCGCTCCCTCGAACTCGGCGAGCCAGCGCCGGGCGAGGGTCGGGTCGTCCGTCGTGCGGGTGAGGTGCAGCGGCGCCGCGACACCCCGGAGCAGGTTCTCGAGCGCGGCCCGGCGCGCCGCGAACGGCTCCGCCGTGAGGTCGCGGTCATCGAGCGCGAGCAGGTCGAACGCCACGATGCGCGCCGGCGTCTCGTCGGCGAGCCGCGCCACACGCGACGCTGCCGGATGGATGCGCTGGCTGAGGGCCTCCCAGTCCAGACGCTGGCGCCCGGCGGGGCCGGTGGGGATCACGATCTCGCCGTCGATCAGGCAGGGCTCGGGCAGCAGCCGCGGCAGTGCGTCGACGAGCTCGGGGAAGTACCGCGTCAGCGGCTTCGCGCCGCGCGATCCCAGCTCGACGCTCTCGCCGTCCCACGCGGCGAGCACCCGGAAGCCGTCCCATTTGGGCTCGAAGAGATACGCGTCCCCCTCGGGGACGGTTGGCACGGACTTCGCCAGCATCGGCGCGGGGATGTCGTAGCGCATGGCCTCATCCTGCCCCGGCGCGGGCGCGGATCACACCCCTAGCCGACGGTCGGGCGTGCGACCTCTTCCCGTTCTCGCGCTTTGGGGCGCGCCCAACGGGCGGGGGTGTCGGAGCCGTCCCAGACCTGGATGATGCCCCACACCACGGCGGTCAGCGGCACCGCGAGCAGGGTGCCGAGGATGCCGCCGATGGTCGTGCCTCCGGCCAGCACCACCAGCACGACGAATGCGTGCAGCTTCATGGTGCGGCCCATGAGCACGGGCTGCAGCAGGTTGCCCTCGAGCTGGTTCACGAGCACGACGACACCGACGACGAGCAGGGCGTTCAGCGGCCCGTTCGCGACCAGGGCCACCAACGCCGCCAGCACACCCGCCAGCACGGCACCCACGATCGGGATGAAGGCCAGCACGAACACCAGCACGGCCAGCGGCACGGCGAGGGGCACCTGCAGGATGAGCAGACCGATCAGGATGCCGACGGCATCCACGAACGCGACGGCGGCCGTGCCGCGCACGTACGAGCCGAGCACGGTGACCGACTTGTCGCCGATGCGGCGGGCGCGTGCGTAGCTCTGGCCGCGGAACGGGCGGAGGACGAACTCCCACATGCGCGGGCCGTCCTTGAGGAAGAAGAACAGGATGACGACCATCAGCACAAGACCGGTCACGAACGTCGCGACCGCGCTGACGCCGGCCAGGGCGCCGCTGCCGAACTGGCTGCTCGTGATGATGTCGCCGATCGACGACTGCGCCGTCTCGAGCCATTCGTCGATCTGCGACTGGGTGGGCGCGAACGGCAGTGTGTTGACCCAGGTGAGCAGCTGCTGGAATCCCTCCTGCGCCTGGCTCGACAGGTCGTCCCACTGATCGCGGACGGCCCAGACGATGAGCCAGCCGAGACCGCCCAGAAGCACCACGACGGCGAGGAGCGTGAGCAGCGTGGCGACGAGCGCCGGGACGCCGCGGCGCCGCATCCACCCCATGACGGGAGCGAACGCGGACGCGAAGATGAGCGCCAGGATCAGCGGGATGACCACGACCGTCACCTGACGGATGCCCCAGATCAACCCCGCCACGAGGGCGACGACCACGATGATCTGCACCGACCGGATGGCGAGCCTGCCGAAGCCGTCCGACCACAGGCTCCACGGGGCGCGCTTGGCCTCGATCTCGACGGTCGTGCGTTCGAGCGTGACGGCCGCCGGGCCGCGTCGGAAGAATCCCATCCTCAGACCGTAGACCCCCGTCGCCCCCGAGCCGGGGGAGTTGCGCGAGGGCGCCCTGATGTGATGCGGGCAGCGGCGCTCAGGCGAACGCGCTGTGCCCCGTGATGTCGCGGCCGATGAGCAGCGCCTGCACGCTCTCGGTGCCCTCGTAGGTGTGGATCGCCTCGATGTCCGCCATGTGCTGCATCACCCGGTTCTCGAGCAGGATGCCGTTGCCGCCGAGCAGGTCGCGCGCGGTCTGCGCGATCCGGCGGGCGGTGCGGGTGTTGTGGTACTTCGCGAGCGATGCCTGCGTGGGGCGCAGCAGTCCGTCGCGCTCGAGGTCCGCCATCCGCCGGCAGTAGAGCTGCATGGCCGTCAGCTCGGTGAGCATCTGCGTGAGGCGCTCCTGCACCATCTGGAAGCCGGCGAGCGGCTTGCCGAACTGCACGCGCTGCTGGGCGTACGACAGCGCGGCCTCGTAACAGGCGGTCGCGTGACCGAGCGCCGACCAGGCGACGCCCGATCGGGTCGAGTAGAGCACCGTCGATGCATCGCGGAAGGTGTGGGCTCCGGGCAGCACGGCGTCGGCGCTCAGGCGCACGTCGTCGAGGGCGATGTGCGCCTGGTGGATGCCGCGCAGCGACGCCTTCCCCTCGATGACGGTGCCGTGATAGCCCGGCGCGGTCTGTTCGACGAGGAAGCACCGCACGGCACCGTGATCCTCGGCGCCGTCGTCATCGACCCGCGCCCACACGAAGGTGATGCCGCCGGACGCCCCGTTGCCGATCCACTTCTTCGCGCCGCGCAGGACCCATCCGCCGCCCTCGCGCCGCGCCCGGGTCTCGAGCGACACCGAGTCGGAGCCGTGATCGGGTTCGGTGAGCGCGAAGGCGCCGAGCACCTCGCCGCGGGCCATCGGGGCCAGCCAGCGCTCCTGCTGCGCGGGGCTGCCGAACAGCGCGAGCGTGCGCATCGCCAGGCCGCCCTGCACCGCCAGGACCGTGCCGAGCGAGCCGTCGCCACGCGAGACCTCCATGTTCACCAGGCCTGCCGCGAGGGGCGAGAAGGCGGTGAGGTCGGGGTGGGCGATGCCGTCGTTGAAGAGGTCGAGCGTCCCCATCCGCATCGCGAGATCCAACGGGTACTCGGCCGCGTTCCACGCCGCGACCATGCGATCGCCGACCTCGTCGATGTACGACCGGGCGCGGTCCCAGACGGCGCGGTCCGCGTCGGGGATGTCGCTGAACACGGCGTAGTAGTCGGTGTCGAGGCGCTCGGTGACGTCGTAGGAGGAGACGCGCTCGCCGGGAAAGGAACTCATGCTCCACACGATATGCCTCTGACACGCAGCGTCGCCACATATGACACTCGATGCCATGGGTTGGGCCGGGGGTCGGGGCCGGGGCCGGGTGCCGGGCGTGCAGGTGTCGCGGCACAGCACGGCACAGCGCAGCGCGGCGCGGCTCGGCACAGCGCGGCGCGGGGCGAGAGCGCGGGGGCGTCAGGAGAGTTCGTCGCGGATGCGGCGGGCCACCTCGGCCGCCGGCATCCGCTTGGGGAAGACCGCGACGACCACGTCGTCCTCCGCCGGTGCGGCGGGCGCGCCGACGCCGAAGCGGTCGAGGCACACGTCGAGTGCGGCGCGCAGCACCGAAGCGGGCACGCGCTTGCCGCCGCGCAGCAGACGGCGCAGCACGTGGTTGTGCACGGCCGTCACCGACGCGGCGAAGGCGACGGCGTCGAGGGGGTCGAGACCGGGGAGAGCGCCGCGCAGGTAGTCGCCGAAGAGCCGCTCGTACCGGAACACCGTGACGATCTCGCGGTCGCGGAGCGCCGGCACGCCGCGCACCACGGCGTAGCGTCGCCGGGCCAGCTCGGGGTCCGCGGCGAAGTGACGGTAGACGCGCAGCGATCCCTCGCAGACGGCCTGCCACGGATCGGCATGCGGGGCGGCGAACCACTCGCGCAGCCGGGCCAGGAGCAGCTCGTGATCGGCGAAGACGACGTCGTCCTTGCCGCCGAACTGTCGGAAGAAGGTGGATCGCGAGATCCCCGCGGCCTGCGCGATCTGGTCGACCGAGGTCGCCTCGAAGCCCTGCCGGGCGAAGAGGTCGAGCGCGGCGACGACGACGTCGGTCCGCGCGGCCACAGGGGAGGGTGTGTCGCTCATCGGTGAGCAAGCCTAGACCCGGTGTCGATGAGCGGGGTGTGGAACCTGTCAACCCCGATGGCGGGTGATGCCACGCGCACTTGACTGGCCCGATGACGTCACTGTGGAAGGCGCACGGCCGCACGATCGAGGGCTCCCCGTTCGACCACGGCGCCCGCCACGAGATCGTGATCGTGGGCGCCGGGATCACGGGCCTCAGCACCGCCCTGATTCTCGCCCGCGAGGGCAGGGACGTCGCGCTCCTCGAGGCGGGTGAGATCGCGCAGCTCGCCACCGGCGCGAACACCGGCAAGGCGTCGCTGCTGCAGGGCACGCGTGCCTCGACGCTGCGCGCGCACCATCCGGCGTCGCTCGTGCGGGCGTACGTCGACGCGAACCGCGACGGGCAGCGGTGGCTGCGGGCCTTCTGCGCCGAGGCGGGTGTGCCCGTCGTCGACCGCACCGCCTACACGTACGCGCACACGCCCGCGGGCATGCCCGACGTGCAGGCCGAGTTCGAGGCGGCCCGCGAAGCCGGACTGCCGGTGCGGATGACGAGCCCCGCCGATCTCGATGGCCTCCCGTTCCCCGCCGTGGGTGCGGTCGCCCTCGCCGGGCAGTTCAGCATCGATCCGGATGCGGTGGCGATCGCCCTCGCGCACGCGTTTCTGGCCGCGGGCGGGACACTGCACACCGGCGTGCGGGTCACCGGCGTCTCGGTGCTCCCCTCGCCTCGCGTGCGCACCGAGAAGGGGGATGTGGCCGCCGAGCAGATCGTGCTCGCCACCGGCACGCCCATCGCGGATCGCGGGCTGTACTTCGCGAAGGTCTCGGCCATGCGCTCCTACGCGATGGCCTTCGCCCTCCCGGACGGCGTGGAGGTGCCGGAGGGCATGTACCTCTCGGCCGACGAGCCCGCGCGTTCGCTCCGTGCGGTGGGGGAGTCCGACGGCGCGATCGGCGCCATCCGGCTCGTCGTGGGCGGCAACGGGCACGCGGTCGGGCGCACGGCATCCGAACAGGAGAGGTACGACGACCTGGAGCGGTGGACGACCGCGCACTTCCCCGGCGCCGAGGCGGTGTTCCGGTGGTCGGCGCAGGACTACGAGTCGCACAACAGGGTGCCGTTCATCGGTGTCCTCCCGCGCAGCGCCGGGCGGATACGGTTCGCGACGGGCTTCGCCAAGTGGGGGCTGACGAACGGCCCGGCGGCGGCGCTGCGCATCGCGGCCGAGATCGGGGGCGTGCCCCGTCACGACCGCCCGCTCTGGATGACGCAGATCGGGACGCGGCTCACCGTGCCCGCGGACATCGGTCGCGGTGCCGTCGAGAACGCCAAGGTCGGCGCCGCGGCGGCGCGGGGATGGGTGGGCGCGCTCGCGAGTCCCGTGCCCGTGGTGCGGCCCGCCGAGGGCGAGGGCGTCGTCGCGGAACGCGGCGGGCGCCCGGTCGCGATCTCGACCGTCGCCGGGCGCACCCGTGCGGTGAGCGCCGTCTGCCCGCACCTCGGCGGCGTCCTCGCCTGGAACGACGCCGAATGCACGTGGGACTGCCCGCTGCACGCCTCGCGCTTCGCGGCCGACGGCGCACGCATCGAGGGGCCCGCCGTCTCGGATCTGACTCTCCTGCGCGGTGAGCACGAAGACTGAACGCGGCAGACGCGGCGGGGCGGGGCGCTCGCTGCGCCTGCGCACATCCTGAACGAGGGGACGCCGGCCGGGGAGTAGGCTTTAACACGGTCGATATCTCGACGTCGAGACGTTTTGCGTCATTCCCACCCGTCGCCACAGCGAAGGAAACCCCGTGGATCTGTACGAGTACCAGGCACGTGATCTTTTCGAGAAGTACGAGGTGCCGGTGCTTGCCGGCATCGTCGCCGACACTCCGGAGGAGGTGAAGGCGGCCGCTGAGAAGCTCGGCGGTGTCGTGGTCGTGAAGGCTCAGGTCAAGACCGGCGGACGCGGCAAGGCCGGCGGCGTCAAGGTCGCGAAGACCCCCGACGAGGCGTTCGACGCAGCCAAGACGATCCTCGGTCTCGACATCAAGGGCCACGTCGTCAAGCGCGTCATGGTCGCCGCCGGTGCGAGCATCGAGCGCGAGTTCTACTTCTCGGTCCTGCTGGACCGCTCCAACCGCTCCTACCTCTCGCTCGCCAGCGTCGAGGGCGGCATGGAGATCGAGCAGCTCGCCGTCGAGAAGCCCGAGGCGCTCGCGCGCATCGAGGTCAACCCGCTCACCGGGATCGACAAGACGAAGGCCGTCGAGATCGCCCGTGCCGGTGGCTTCCCCGAAGACCTCGTCGAGAAGGTCTCCGACGTCTTCGTGAAGCTCTACGACGTGTACAAGGGCGAGGGCGCTACCCTCGTCGAGGTCAACCCGCTGATCCTCGACGGAAACGGCGACATCGTCGCGCTCGACGGCAAGGTCACGCTCGACGACAACGCGTCCGAGGTGCGTCACCCCGAGCACGAAGAGCTCGAGGACAAGGACGCCGCCGACCCGCTCGAGGCCAAGGCCAAGGCCTCCGGTCTCAACTACGTCAAGCTCGACGGCCAGGTCGGCATCATCGGCAACGGCGCGGGCCTGGTCATGTCCACGCTCGACGTCGTCGCCTACGCGGGCGAGAACCACGGCGGCGTGAAGCCGGCCAACTTCCTCGACATCGGCGGCGGCGCCTCGGCGACCGTCATGGCCGCGGGCCTGGACGTCATCCTCGGTGACGAGCAGGTCAAGAGCGTGTTCGTCAACGTCTTCGGCGGCATCACCTCGTGCGTCGCCGTGGCCGACGGCATCGTGAAGGCACTCGAGATCCTCGGCGACACCGCCACCAAGCCGCTCGTCGTGCGTCTGGACGGCAACCAGGTCGAAGAGGGCCGCGCCATCCTCGCCGCCGCCAACCACCCGCTCGTGACCCTCGCCGCCGGTATGGACGAGGGCGCCGACAAGGCCGCCGCTCTGGCGAACGCCTGACCCGACGCATCCGGATAAGGGACTGAGAATATGTCGATCTACCTCAACAAGGACTCCAAGGTCATCGTCCAGGGCATCACGGGCGGCGAGGGCACCAAGCACACCGCGCTCATGCTGAAGGCGGGCACCAACGTCGTCGGCGGCGTCAACGCGCGCAAGGCCGGCACGACCGTGAGCCACACCGACGCCGACGGCAACGCCGTCGAGCTGCCCGTGTTCGCCAGCGTCGCCGAAGCCATCGAGAAGACCGGCGCCGACGTGTCGATCGCGTTCGTTCCGCCCGCGTTCACGAAGGACGCCATGATCGAGGCCATCGACGCCGAGATCGGCCTGCTCGTGGTGATCACCGAGGGCGTGCCCGTCGGCGACACCGCCGAGGCCTGGGCCTACGCCCAGTCCAAGGGCAACACGACCCGCATCATCGGCCCGAACTGCCCCGGCATCATCACGCCCGGCGAGGCGCTCGTGGGAATCACGCCCGCGAACATCACCGGCAAGGGCCCGATCGGCCTCGTCTCGAAGTCGGGCACGCTGACCTACCAGATGATGTTCGAGCTGCGCGATCTGGGCTTCTCGACCGCCATCGGCATCGGCGGCGACCCGGTCATCGGCACCACCCACATCGACGCGCTCGCCGCGTTCGAAGCCGACCCCGAGACCAAGGCGATCGTGATGATCGGCGAGATCGGCGGCGACGCCGAAGAGCGTGCGGCCGACTACATCCGCGCCAACGTCACCAAGCCCGTCGTGGGCTACGTCGCGGGCTTCACGGCTCCCGAGGGCAAGACCATGGGCCACGCCGGCGCCATCGTGTCGGGCTCCGCGGGCACCGCACAGGCCAAGAAGGAAGCCCTCGAGGCCGCGGGCGTCAAGGTCGGCAAGACGCCGTCCGAGACCGCTGCCCTCATGCGCGAGGTCATCCAGGGTCTCTGACCCCACTCCGACGAAGGGCGGATGCCGCGGCCACACGCCGCCGCATCCGCCCTTCGTCTGTGTGCGGTGGATGCGGCGGGCCGACCACCGACCCTCGAGTCGCCGGGTGGGGGTAGCGTGAAGGCATGCCGCTGACAGGGGAATACAAGCCGAGCACGTCCGAGTGGGCCCGCACCCAGGCCGAGACGTACGAGGCGTCGGGTGGAACCGAGGCCAACGAGCTCCGGGGCGTGCCGATCATCGTTCTGACCACCGTCGGAGCCTCCTCCGGGGCCCTGCGCAAGACCGCGCTGATGCGGGTCGAGCACGACGGACGCTACCTCGTGGTGGCCTCGAAGGGCGGCGCGCCCGAAGAGCCCGCCTGGGGGCGCAACATGCGCGAGCACCCGCACGTCGAACTGCAGGACGGCGCCGTCAAGCGCGACTACGACGCCCGCGAGCTCGACGGCGCCGAACGCGACGAGTGGTGGCAGCGCGCGGTCGCGGTCTGGCCCGACTACGACCAGTACCAGACCAAGACCGACCGGCGCATCGCCATCTTCGTTCTCGAACCGCGCGACGCCTGAGCGGCGCCGACCCGCTCCTCGCCGGCCTCAGCCGCCGAGGAGCATCTCGATCGGTCCGCGAGCGAAGAACACGACGAAGCCCGCGGCGACGACCCACAGCAGCGGGCTGATCGTGCGCGCGGCGCCCGAAAGCGACCGCACGATCACCCAGCTGACGAAGCCCGCGCCGATGCCGTCGGCGATCGAGTAGGTCATGGGCATCACGATGACGGTCAGGAAGACCGGGATCAGCACCGAGATGTCGGTCAGATCGAGCAGGCGGATCTGGCTCATCATCAGGGCGCCCACGATGACGAGCGCCGCCGAGGCGATCTCGGTGGGCACGATGGTCGTCAGCGGGGTGATGAACATGGCGAGCAGGAACAGCACGCCGGTGACGAGGTTCGCGATCCCCGTGCGCGCGCCCTCGCCGATGCCCGTGCCGGACTCGAGGAACACGGTGTTCGACGACGACGAGGTGAGCCCGCCCGCGACGGCGCCGACGCCCTCGACGATGAGCGCCGACCGCAGCCGCGGGAAGTTGCCGCGCTCGTCCGCGAGGTCGGCCTCGCGCGAGAGCCCGGTGAACGTGCCCATCGCGTCGAAGAAGTTCGTGAAGAGCAGGGTGAACACGAGCATCGTGGCGGCCAGTACGCCGATGCGCTCGAACGAGCCGAAGCTGATCTGACCCACGAGGCTGAGATCGGGCAGGCTCACGATGGAGGCGGGCAGCTCCGGCACCGTGAGCGACCAGCCGCCGGGGTTGACCGCCCCGTCGGCCGCCACCTTCGGCCCCAGGTGCCAGATGGCCTCGACCACGACCGAGGCGACCGTGCCGCCGACGAGCCCGATGAGCAGAGCGCCCTTGACCTTGCGCGCCAGCAGGATCGCGGTGACCAGCAGGGTCAGCACGAACAGCAGCGTCGGCACGGTGGCGATCGACCCGTCGACGCCGAGGCCGACCGGCGGTGAGGAGAGGCCCGTCGACTGCACGAACCCGGCGTTGACCAGGCCGATGAACGCGATGAACAGGCCGATGCCGACCGTGATCGCGGTCTTGAGCGCGAGGGGCACGGCGTCGAAGATCATGCGGCGCAGCCCCGTGACCGCGAGGAGGACGATGAGCAGGCCGTTGATGACGACCAGGCCCATGGCCTCCGGCCACGTCACCTGACCGACGACGCTCACCGCGAGGAACGAGTTGATGCCGAGTCCCGCGGCGAACGCGAAGGGCAGACGCGCGACCAGACCGAACAGGATCGTCATGGCGCCGGCGGTGAGAGAGGTGGTGGCGGCGACCTGCGCGAAGCCGAGGTTGTCGCCGGCCACATCCGTGCCGCCCGAGAGGATGATCGGGTTGAGCACCACGATGTAGGCCATCGCGACGAACGTGACGATGCCGCCGCGGATCTCGCCGCCGAGCGTCGCGCCGCGCGCGGTGAGGCCGAAGTAGCGGTCGAGACGGCCGCGCGGAGCGGGGGCGGGGGAGTCGGGGGCGGTGGGGGGAACGGTGGGAGGAGCGTCGTGCACCCCACGACGTTAGTCGCCCGCGGGCCTCGATGCGCGATCGTGGCCCGGCAAAACCTCGCCGCCAGCGTGGGACGCCGGCGCGCTCAGCCGGGCTGGGTAAGGTCGTCGAGGCATGCAACGCGTCCTCGTCATCCTCCTCTCCGCGCTCGACGCCCTCGTCGCCGCGGCCATCGGCGTCGCGGTCGCGCTGGCGCCGCTCACCGTGCTCTGGTTCGTCGCCTTCGGCGCGCCCGACCTGGGCCTGATCTGGCAGAGCTCGGCGGTGATCTGGCAGCTGGGTCACGTCGTGCCGGTCGCCGTGACGCTTCCCGAGGCCTACCTCGCGCAGACCGGCATCGACGCGTCGGTCGCCTCGTTCTCGCTGTCGCTGGCTCCGCTGGCCCTCGCGGCCTTCACCTTCCTGTTCGCCGCGCGCTCCGGCGCCCGCGCGGGCCGGGCCGGGGCGGGGCTCACCGGCGCCCTCTCGGGCTCGCTCGTGTTCGCCGCACTGGCGGCGCTCGTGGCGCTGACGGGCGCGGCACCCGCGGCGTCGGTCGAGCTGTGGCAGGCCATCCTCTTCCCCGTCGCGTTCTACGCCGCGGGCAGCGTCGCGGGCGTGGTGCGGGTCGGATGGAACGCCGGCGACGGCGGCTCCATCGACGCCCTGCGCGGCGTCCTCGACCGGCGCCCCGGGGCCTGGCCCGAGGTGCCCGAGCTCCTGGCCCGCGGCGGCGCCATCGCGCTCACCGGGCTGATCGGTGCCGGTGCGCTGGCCCTCGCCGTCGCGCTCGTCATCCGCGGCCCGCAGATCGTCGCGCTCTCGCAGGCCGCGAACCTCGACGCCCTCGGCGCCGTGGTGGTGGCCTTCGGGCAGGCACTGTACCTGCCGACCCTCGTCATCTGGGCGATCGCCTTCCTCGCCGGCCCCGGCATCGGGCTCGGCGGCGGGAGCCTCGTCGCGCCGGTGGGAACGCAGCTCGGTATCGTCCCCGGCATCCCGGTGCTGGGTGTGCTGCCGGAGACCTCGTCGTCCTGGCTGCTCGCGCTCGCCCTGGTGCCCATCGCCGCGGGCGCCTTCGCCGGGTGGGCGGTGCGCTCGCGCCTCGAGCCGCGGGGGAGCGCCGCCGATGCCGAGACCCCCGGCATCCTCTGGACGCTGACGGGCGGCATCGCGCTGATCGCCGCGCTCGGCACGGCCCTGCTGTGCACGCTGGCCAGCGGATCGATGGGCCCGGGCCGCCTCGCCGAGGTCGGTCCCGACGCGGCCATCGTGGGCGTGACGGTCGGCATCGAGGTGGGACTCGGCGCCGCCATCCTGCTGCTCTCACCCCGGCGTCGCTCCGCCGCGCGCGTCGGGTCGTCCGGGTCGGACCACCTCCGCTCCCGAGACGAGGACGATCGGTCCGCCCGAGGGCTTCCGGGGGCCGAGAGTCCTCTGTCGGGTCGATCGTCCTCATCCGGATGGGGCGGGTCGGCGCTCGGATGGGGCGGGTCGACGGGAACGGCACGGGAGGGCGACGACGCCGATCCGGATGAGGCGGGCCCGCGCCGCTAGACTGTGCGGGTGTTCACGGTGGCCGTACTCATCTCCGGCACCGGCTCGAATCTCCGAGCCCTGCTGGAAGCCGCGACGGACCCCGAGTTCCCCGCGCGTGTGGTCGTCGTGGGCGCCGATCGCGAGGCCGACGGCCTGCTGCACGCCGAACGCTTCGGCATCCCGAGCTTCGTCGTGCCCTGGCGCGGCGCCGCGGAACGCGCCGAGTGGGGCGAAGAGCTGCACCGCCAGCTGCAGGTGTGGCAGCCCGACCTGGTCGTGCTGTCGGGCCTGATGCGCCTCCTGCCCCCCGACGTCGTCGCCGCGTGGAGCCCCCGGCTCATCAACACCCACCCCGCGTACCTGCCCGAGTTCCCCGGCGCCCACGCCGTGCGCGACGCCATCGCCGCCGGCGCCACCCGCACCGGCGCGAGCGTGATCGTGGTGGACGACGGCGTCGACACCGGCCCGATCCTCGCGCAGGAGCGGATCGCGGTCGTCGCCGGTGACGACGAGCACCTGCTGCACGAGCGCATCAAACCCGTCGAACGACGTCTGCTGATCGACGTCGTGCGCCGTATCGCCACCGGCGAGCTCCAGCTCGCCCCCACCGTCTGACCGACCGCCCACCCGCAGACCGCACCACCTCGAGGAGTCCCATGGCCGGGCCCAGCCACGATCCGTCCCTTTACCGCGACCGCGACGTCGTCCCCGTGCGGCGCGCGCTCGTCTCGGTCAGTGACAAGACCGACCTCCGCCCGCTGGCGGACGCGCTCATCGCCGCCGGCGTGGAGATCGTCTCGACGGGGTCCACCGCGCAGACGATCCGCGACGCCGGGCACCCCGTCACCGACGTCTCGAGCGTCACCGGGTTCCCCGAGTCGCTCGACGGACGCGTCAAGACGCTGCACCCCGGTGTGCACGCGGGTCTGCTGGCGGACCTCCGCCTCGCCCACCACGAGCAGCAGCTCACCGACCTCGGCATCTCGCCGTTCGAGCTCGTCGTGGTGAACCTGTACCCCTTCGTCGAGACCGTGGCCTCCGGCGCCACCGGCGACGCCGTCGTCGAGCAGATCGACATCGGCGGCCCCGCGATGGTGCGGGCCTCGGCAAAGAACTACGCGAACGTCGCGATCGTCGTCTCGCCCGAGTCGTACCCGGCCATCATCGAGGCCATCGGCCAGGGCGGCACGAGCCTCGCCCAGCGGCGCGAGCTCGCGGCGCGCGCGTTCGCCCACACCGCCACCTACGACCGCGCGGTCGCGGAGTGGTTCTCGGCGGGAACCCTCGCCGAGGGCGAGGAGCTGCCCTCGCACCTGACGATCAAGGCCGAGCGGCTCGCGACGCTGCGTTACGGCGAGAACTCGCACCAGCGCGCGGCGATCTACAGCCGCGTCGGCGGTCACGGCATCGCGCAGGCTACGCAGCTGCAGGGCAAGGAGATGTCCTACAACAACTATGTCGATGCGGATGCGGCCCTGCGCGCGGCGTTCGACATGGTGCAGCCCGCGGTGGCGATCATCAAGCACGCCAACCCGTGCGGCATCGCCGTCGGCGCCCCGAACGCGCTCGACCCGATCGCGAGCGCCCACCTGCGCGCCCACGAGTGCGACCCGGTGTCGGCGTTCGGCGGCGTCATCGCCGCCAACCGCACCGTCACGCTCAAGATGGCGGAGAACCTGCGCGACATCTTCACCGAGGTCATCGTGGCGCCCGACTTCGAGCCGGAGGCCCTCGAGCTCTTCGCGCTGAAGAAGAACCTCCGCGTGCTGCAGCTGCCGCTCGACTGGCAGCAGGAGCGGATGGACGTGCGGCTGGTCTCCGGCGGACTGCTGCTGCAGGACGCCGACCGGTTCCCCGACGACATCGACTCCGTCGCCACCGACTGGGAGCTGGTCGCGGGCGAGCAGCCGGAGGGCTCGGCCATGACCAACCTGATCTTCGCGTGGAAGGCGTGCCGCGCGGTCAAGTCCAACGCCATCGTCCTGGCGAAGAACTCCGCCACGGTCGGGATCGGCATGGGCCAGGTCAACCGCGTCGACTCGTGCCGCCTGGCGGTCGAGCGCGCGGGCGATCGCGCCGTCGGCTCGGTCGCCGCATCCGACGCCTTCTTCCCGTTCTCGGACGGCCCGCAGGTGCTGCTCGACGCCGGCATCACGGCGATCGTGCAGCCGGGCGGATCGGTGCGCGACGAGGAGACCATCGCGCTCGCGCGCGAGCACGGCATCACGATGTTCTTCACCGGAGAGCGTCACTTCTACCACTGAGCCGCCGGGACGGCGGCGGGCTTCGCCTGCCCCGGCCTCCCGTCACGCAGGTGACATCCGCCCTGCAGGAGATTCCCTCGAGAATCCTCCTGCAGGGCGGCCTTCTCCTGCGATGGGGACGTGGCGCCCGCCGGGGGCCTCGGGGTGCGCGGTCAGGCGGTGGGGCGCCCGTAGGTCTCGAGCAGGCGCAACCAGACCTCGCTGACGGTCGGGTACGACGGCACGGCGTGCCAGAGGCGGGTGAGCGGTACCTCGCCCACGATCGCGATCGTGGCCGAGTGCAGCAGCTCGGCGACCTCGGGGCCCACGAAGGTGGCGCCGATGAGGACCCCGCGATCCTCGTCGACGATGGCCCTCGCCATGCCCTCGTAGTGATCGGCCTGGGTGGAGGCCCCCGCGACCCACGACAGGTCGTAGTCGAGCACGCGGATGGTGTGCCCCGCTGCCCGTGCGGATGCCTCGGTGAGCCCCACGGAGGCGACCTCGGGGTCGGTGAACGTCACCTGCGGGACGGCGGCGTGATCGGCGGTGGCGACGTGCACGCCCCACGGCGCGTCATCCACGGTGCCGCCCTGCGCCCGCGCGGCGATGACATCGCCGGCCGCCCGGGCCTGGTACTTGCCCTGATGGGTGAGGAGCGCCCGATGGTTGACGTCGCCGACGGCGTACAGCCAGTCGGTGCCGGTGACGAGCATCGTGTCGTCGACC
This sequence comes from Microbacterium sp. NPDC089189, assembly GCF_040685095.1. NCBI lineage: Bacteria > Bacillati > Actinomycetota > Actinomycetes > Micrococcales > Microbacteriaceae > Microbacterium > Microbacterium sp. NPDC089189. The sequence continues at coordinate 38,164 of NZ_JBFBHG010000004.1, read as the reverse complement.
TCGAGCCAGTCGCCCGGAGCGAGGCCCACGGCATCCACCCCCAGGTCGCCGGTGCGCGGGGTGCGCCCCGTCGCGACGAGCACGCGCTCGGCGCGGATGCGGATGCCCCCGGAGAGCTCGAGCTCGGCCTCGCCGTCGACCGTCGTGGCCGACAGGACGTCGGTGTGACGCAGGATGCGGACGCCCCGCGCCTCGAGCGCGGCGCCCACGCGCTCGCCCGCGAACGGCTCCATCGTGCCCAGCAGCGTGCCCCGGACGACGAGGGTCACCTCGCTGCCGAGGTCGGAGAAGGCCGTCGCCATCTCGGCGGCCACGACGCCGCCGCCGATGATCGCCAGCGAGGCGGGCACCTCGCGCACGCTCGTGGCCTCCCGGCTCGTCCACGGCTGGATGTCGGCGAGCCCGGGGGTGTCGGGGAGGAGCGCGGCGGTGCCGGTGCAGACGGCCACCGCGTGGCGCGCGACCAGCTCGGTGACGGAGCCGTCGGCCGCCGTCACGCTGACGCGCTTCTCGCCGGTGAGACGGCCGTGCCCGCGGACGAGGTCGATGCCGGCCGAGGACAGCCACTCGACCTGCGACGAGTCGTTCCAATCGTGGGTCAGGCCGTCGCGGCGGCGCAGGACGCCGGCGACGTCGGGCCCGCCCGACACGGACTGGGATGCGCCATCCACATCCCGCGCGGCGCGGAGTACGGCGCCGGCACGCAGGAGGGCCTTCGAGGGCATGCACGCCCAGTAGGAGCATTCGCCGCCCACCAGCTCGCTCTCGACGATGACGGCGGTGAGGCCGGCTTGCACGGCCCGGTCGGCGACGTTCTCGCCCACGGGTCCTGCGCCGATCACGATGAGGTCGTAGGTGCGTTCGCTCATACCGCCGACGGTACCGCCCCGCCCGCGGCGCGGGGGAGGGCTTGCGCCGCCCCTTCCCGCCCGATGTCGCGCCCGGCGGCGTGAGGTGCGCCCGCACAACGGCGGATCCGAGGCGCGACACCCCGTGCCGGGGCGGGTGGATGCGGGGTGTCGGGGTGTGCGGTCCGCCGTTGTGCGCGCCCGACCCGGCCGTGGTCGCCCGCGCGGTAACACCGCGCGGCGTCGTCCGCAAGGGGTGGCGTTCTCGTCTGAACCGGTTTAGGTTCGAGGCAGTTGGTTTCCGATCCGCACGAAGGAGTGCTGTGACTGCTGCATCCCGGCCCACCATCGCCGATGTCGCGCGCGCCGCCGGCGTGAGCAAGGGGCTCGTGTCGTTCGCCCTGAACGGCCGACCGGGCGTGGCCGCCGACACCCGGGCCCGGATCCTCGCCGCGGCCGACGACCTGGGATGGACGCCGAGCGTCCGCGCCCGCTCGCTCAGCACCGGGCGCTCGTTCGCGTGCGGGCTGGTGATCGGTCGTAGCCCGGATGTGATCGCCGCCGACCCCTTCTTCCCCTCGTTCATCGCGGGTGTCGAGGACGAGTTCTCCACGACCGGTCAGGTGCTGGTGCTGGCGGTGGCCGCCCCCGGGGAGGAGGAGACCGAGGTCTACCGCACGCTCGCCGCCGGGCGCCGGGTGGACGGCGTGATCCTCAGCGACCTCCGCGCCGCGGACGACCGCATCGCCCTGGTGGAAGAGCTGGGGCTCGCCGGCGTGACGCTGGGCGTCCCCGACATCCGGAGCCCCTTCTCGTCGGTGTCGATCGACGACGGCGCCGGCGTGCGCGCGGCCGTCGACCACCTCGTGTCGCTCGGCCACACCCGGCTCGCGCACATCGCCGGACCCTCCTGGATGCTGCACGCCGCGCACCGGCGCGCGGCGTTCGACGACGCCGTCGCGACGGCCGGCATCGACGCGATCGTCGTCGAGACCGACTTCTCGGCTGCCCAGGGCGCCGCCGCGACCGAGCACCTGCTCGATCTGGATGAGGCGCCCACCGGCATCGTCTACTCCAACGACCAGATGGCGGTGGCGGGACTCGGGGTCGCGCAGCGACGCGGCATCCCGGTGCCCGCGCAGCTCTCGCTCACCGGATTCGATGACACCGACATCGGCCGCTATCTGTACCCCGCTCTCACGAGCGTCGCCACCCAGGCCCGGCTCTGGGGCAGTCGTGCGGCCCGCAGCCTGCTGGATGCCGTGGCCGGCGCCGATCCCGAAGAGATCGCGCTTCCCTCACCCACCCTCATCGTGCGCGGGTCGACGGGGCCCGCGCCCCATCCCCCCACGCGCGGCTCCGGCCGCGCCTGACCCAAGGAGCAATGACATGCGACGACGCATTCTCATCGCGGCGACCTCGGCCGCCGGCATCCTCGCCCTCACCGCCTGCGGCGGCGGAGGGTCGAGCGACGGCGGCAGCGAGAGTCGCGGCGACATCACCATCTGGTACTCGAACAACGAGTCGGAGATCGCCTGGGGCGAGCAGATGGTGGACGCCTGGAACGCGGCGAACCCCGATGAGCAGGTGACGGCGCAGGAGATCCCCGCCGGATCTTCGAGCGAGGAGGTCATCGGGGCGGCCATCGCCGCCGGCAACGCCCCCTGCCTCATCTTCAACACGTCGCCCGCGGCCGTGCCGCAGTTTGAGAAGCAGGGCGGGCTGGTGAACCTGTCGTCGTTCTCCGACGGCGACGACTACATCACCGCGCGCAGCGGCGAGCTGGCCGAGCAGTACCGTTCGGCCGACGGTGACTTCTACCAGATGCCGTGGAAGTCCAACCCGGTGATGATCTTCTACAACAAGGCGCTGTTCGCGCAGGCCGGCCTCGACCCCGAGAACCCGGCGCTGTCGACCTACGACGACTTCCTCCAGACGGCGCAGACGCTGAAGGATGCGGGCGTCGCGCCCTATGCGATCAACCCCGCGCCGACGAGCGAGTTCTTCCAGTCGTGGTTCGACTTCTACCCGCTCTACGCGGCCGAGACCGGCGGGACGCAACTCGTGGAGGACGGCACCGCCACCTTCGACGACGCCGCCGGTGAGAGCGTCGCCGAGTTCTGGCGCACGATCTACGCCGACCAGCTGGCCGGTCAGGAGCAGTACCAGGGCGACGCGTTCGCCGACGCGTATGCCGCGATGGCGATCGTCGGTCCGTGGGCGATCGACGTGTACGGCGACGACGTGGACTGGGGCGCCGTGCCGGTGCCCACGAGCGCGGGCACTCCGGCGGACGAGACCTGGACGTTCAGCGACGCCAAGAACGTGGGCATGTTCACCGCGTGCGACAACCAGGCCACCGCCTGGGACGTGCTGAAGTTCGCCACCAGCGAGGAGCAGGACGGCGCGTGGCTGACCGAGACCGGACAGATGCCGCTGCGACAGGACCTCACCGAGACCTACCCGGAATTCTTCGCCGAGAACCCGGCCTACGAGCAGTTCGGCGACCAGGCGTCGCGCACGGTCGAGGTGCCGAACGTGGCCAACTCCGTGGAGATCTGGCAGGCCTTCCGCAACGGCTACTCCGAGGCGGTCATCTTCGGCGACGGCGACATCGCCGCCTTCCTCACCGACACCGCGGCCGAGGTCGACCGCCTCGCCGCGGAGGGATGAGATGACCACCGACGCACCGCGCGTCGAGGGGCGGGCCGGGAGAGAACCCGGCCGCCCCGGGCGGGCGGGCGAGGATCCGCGCGCCGCCGGCGGCCGTCGCACGCGGCGACGGATCCTCGGGGCCCAGCCCTTCGGCATCCTCCTCAGCGCGCCGTACCTGATCTTCGTGATCGTGGTCTTCGCCTACCCCGTCGTGTTCGCGGTGTGGATGGCGTTCCACGACTTCTTCTTCGCCGCGCCGGGAGCGGATGTCGACACCCCGTTCGTGGGCTTCGACAACTTCGTCACCGTCATCAACGACCCCGCCGTGTGGCGCTCGTTCGGCAACGTCGGGATCTTCCTGATCATCAACGTGCCGCTCACCGTCGTGCTGTCGATCGTGCTGGCGAACGCCCTCAACAAGGTCGTGCACGCCCGCACCTTCTTCCGCGTGAGCTACTACGTGCCCTACGTCACCGCATCCGTCGCGGTCGTCGCGGTGTGGCTCTTCCTCTTCTCCGGCGGCGGCCTGGTCAACACGGTGCTGGGGCCCCTCGCCCCGCAGCCGTCGTGGCTCGTGAACTCCGCGCTGGCGATGCCGACGATCGCGTTCTTCGTCACGTGGAAGGGGTTGGGGTTCTACATCCTGCTCTACCTCGCCGCCCTGCAGAACGTGCCCAAGGAGCTGTACGAATCGGTCTCGGTCGACGGCGGCGGGCGCCTGCGCCAGTTCTTCTCGGTCACCGTGCCGGGAGTGCGCCCCGCGACGCTGCTGGTGGTGCTGCTGGCCACCATCACCGGCGCCAACCTCTTCACCGAGCCCTACCTGCTCACCGGCGGCGGCGGCCCGAACGGCGCCTCCGCGTCGCCCGTGCTGCTGATCTACCAGAAGGGAATCGAGCAGGGGAACCCGGATGTGGCGGCCGCCATCGGCGTCATCCTCATCCTGTTCGTGCTCATCATCGCGGCGATCCAACGTCGCTTCGTCGGAGGGGAGGAACGATGAGACGCGCACTCGGCAGCAAAGCCGCCCTCTACGTGGTGCTGAGCCTCGGCGCCCTCGTCTTCCTCTTCCCGTTCTGGTACATGATCGTCGGATCGCTGCAGGAGGACGTCGATCCGTCGATCGCCGGTGCCTTCCCGAATCCGGGGAACCTGACGCTCGACAACTACACGTCCATCAACGACCGCATCAACCTGCTGCAGGGGCTGGCGAACTCCGGCATCTTCACCGGGGGAGTGATCCTCGGCACGGTGGTGTTCGGAACCCTCGCCGGCTATGCGCTCGCGGTGCTGCACTGGCGCGGGCGGGGATTCGTCTTCGGTCTCGCGCTGCTCGTGCAGGTGGTGCCGTTCCAGCTGTTGATGATCCCGCTCTACGTGATGATCGCGCGCGACTACGGTCTCGCCGACAACTACCTGGGCATGATCCTGCCGTTCTTCATCAACTCCACCGCGGTCGTGATCTTCCGGCAGTACTTCCTGCAGGTGCCGCGGGAGCTCTTCGACGCCGCCCGTATCGACGGCGCGGGGGAGTTCCGGCTGCTGTGGAGCGTCGCCCTGCCGCTGGTGCGCCCGGCGCTGCTCACGGTCGTGCTGCTGACCTTCATCGGTCCGTGGAACGAGTTCCTCTGGCCGTTCCTCATCACGAAGGAAGCCTCGATGCAGCCGCTGGCCGTGTCGCTGGCGAACTTCATCTCGAACGTCGCGGCGTCCACCTCCAACCCGTTCGGCGCCATGATGGCCGGCGCCGTCGTGCTCGCCGCCCCCGCGGTGCTGCTGTTCATCCTGTTCCAGCGGTACTTCACCACCAATGACCTCGGTTCCTCAGTGAAAGGTTGACCATGACCGGATCTCCCACCGACATCCCCTACCGGCTCACCCGCGTCGGCATCGTGATGACGCCCGACCCCACCGACGCCCGCGAGGCGGAGGGCGTCCTCAATCCCGCATCCGGACGCGGCCCCGACGGCGAGCTCTACCTGCTGCCGCGACTTGTCGCCGAGGGCAACGTGTCGCGCGTGGGCATCGCCCGCGTCGTCGTGGCCGAGGGTGCGCCCGTGGCCGTCGAACGCGAGGGCATCGTGCTCGAACCCGACCGGGGATGGGAGCGCGGCGTCGGCAACGCGGGCGTCGAGGACCCCCGCACGACGTGGATCGACGCCCTCGGGCTGCACGTCATGACGTACGTGGCGTACGGCCCGCTCGGCCCCCGCACCGCCATCGCGGTGTCGGAGGATCTGCGGGACTGGCGCCGGCTGGGCCCCGCGCTCTTCCGGTACCAGGAGGACCTCGACATGGACCTCAACCTGTTCCACAACAAGGACACGGTGTTCTTCCCCGAGCCCGTCACGGCCCCCGATGGCCGCGCCGCCCTGGCGGTGCTGCACCGGCCCATGTGGGACCTCGGCGAGACGCGCCCCGGTCAGGGCGTGCGCGTGCCGGCCGGGGTCACCGATCAGCGGCAGTCCATCTGGATCAGCTACGTGCCGCTCGACGCCGTGCAGGCGGATGTCGCCGCCCTCGCGCTGTGGGAGCAGCACCACTTCGTCGCGGGGCCGGAGTTCCCGTTCGAGGCGCTGAAGATCGGCGGCGGGCCGCCCCCGCTCCGTGTCCCCGAGGGGTGGCTGGTGCTGCACCACGGGGTGACGGGCGTGATCGACAGCGCGTTCTCGCAGCAGCAGAAGGTCAACTACGCCGCCGGTGCGCTGCTGCTCGACGCCGACGACCCGCGCCGGGTGCTCGCCCGCACCCCGGAGCCGCTGCTCGCACCCGAGACCGCCGACGAACGCAGCGGCATCGTGCCCAACGTCGTCTTCCCCACCGCGATCGAGGAGATCGACGGCCGCCACTTCGTCTTCTACGGCATGGCGGACTCGAAGATCGGCGTGGCCCTGCTCGAACGAACCGACACCTGACCGCCCGGCGCGCCGCATCCCCGGATCGCGGCGCGCCGGCCCCATCCCCCCGGAAGGACCCCATGTTCTCGCTCGCACACCGTCGTGCGCGCGTCTCGGCACTCGTCGGGACCACCGCGCTCGCGCTCACCCTCGGCGTCGCCGTGCCCGCGCACGCCGCATCCGCAGAGACGTCCCGTACCGCGCCCGCCACGAGCGCGCCGGCCGCGCCCCTGACCAACCTCGACCACCTCGACTTCCTGCTCGACCAGGCGACGCCGCCGGCGGATGTGCCCGGGCACACGACCTACCGTCTCGCCGAGGAGCCGGAGCTCACGCTGCCGTGGACCTATGCCGACGCCCGCGACGGCGGCACGTTCGAACGCGTCGGCGGCGGCCCGCTCGACCCCGCCACCGGGTACTGGGAGCAGGGCGCCTACAACGCGGACGACATCACGCGCGCCGCGGTGGTCTACCTGCGGCACTGGCAGCAGACCGGCGCCGAGAGCAGCCGCACGTCGGCGTACGAGCTGCTGCGCGCCACGGCGTACCTGCAGACGACGGACGGCCCGAACGCGGGCAACGTCGTGCTGTGGATGCAGCCCGACGGCACCCTCAACCCGTCGGCCGAGCCGATCGAGCTGCCCGACCCGTCGGATTCCGGGGCCTCGTACTGGCTCGCGCGCACGGTGTGGGCGCTCGGCGAGGGGTATGCGGCGTTCCAGGACGCCGATCCCGCGTTCGCGGCGTTCCTCGAGGAACGTCTGGCGCTGGCTCTGGGCGCCGTCGAGCGGCAGAGCCTCGTCCGGTACGGGCAGTGGACCGAGGCCGACGGCGTGCGGGTCCCCGCCTGGCTCATCGTCGACGGCGCGGATGCCTCGGCCGAAGCCGCCCTCGGGCTCGCGGCGCGGGTCTCGGCCCGCCCCGACGACACCGTGGCGGCCGATGCGCTGCGCAAGCTCGCCGAGGGCATCGCCGCGATGTCGGCGGGCGACGCGCGCGCGTGGCCGTACCAGGCGGTGCTGCCGTGGGCGCAGTCGCCGACCATGTGGCACGCGTGGGCGTCGCAGGCGCCCGCGGCGCTGGCGGCCGCATCCACGGCATTGAACGATCCCACGCTGGCCGAGCCCGCCCGGCGCGATGCGGCGGTGTTCACACCGACACTGCTGACCGCCGGCGGCCCCGACAACGGCTGGTACCCGTCACCGACCGATCGGGTGCAGATCGCCTACGGTGCCGACTCGCGCGTGCAGTCGCTGCTGGCCGTCGCCGATGCGACCGGGTCGCAGGCCTTCACCGCGCTCGCAGGGATGCAGGCGGCCTGGTTCTTCGGCGCGAACCACGCCGGGGCCGTGATGTACGACCCGGCGACGGGCGTGACCTTCGACGGACTGCAGACCGACGGCACGGTCAATCGCAACAGCGGCGCCGAATCCGCCATCCACGGCCTCCTCACGATGCTCGCGTTGGATGCCCACCCGGAGGTGGCGGCGCGCGCCGTCGCCGTGACGGAGATCACCGACCGCGACGGGCTCGAGCTCGTCGAGGCGGAGGCGGCGATCGAGACGAACGGCGACATCACGACCCCGGAGTCCTGGACCGGCGAGTCCAGCTGGTCGGGCGACGCCCTCACCCTCGGGGCGGGGGAGCACGCCGTCTTCGACATCGGAACCGACGCGACGCGGCGATGGGTCGAGCCGGTCGTCTGGGCCGAGCCCGGTGAACGCAGCATCTCGACCTGGCGCAGCGGGCGCCTGCCCGTGGGACTCCTGAACGACGTGGGACCGGCCCAGGGCATCTCCCCGACCGCCGGCGTGCTGCGTCCGCGCTCGCTCGATGCGCCCGTGCTCGCCACCCGAGACGAGCTGCGCGTCGATGTGCGCCACGGCACGCTCGCCCTCGACGCCCTGCTGGTGCGTCCCGTCGTGTCGCGCCTGCAACTGGGCGGTGGCGGGGTGAGCGATCTCGTGCACTCCAGTGCGGCCCTGCCGCAGCCGGCGACGATCGGGGTCGATGGCGCCGCCGTCACCGTGCGGGTCTACGACGCGCGCGGCGAGCTGGCCGGTGTCCTCGCCGCGACGGGCGAGTGCACGATCGTGCTGCCTCCCGGCGGCCTCGCGATCGCCGAGGGCTGACCCGACACATCCGGGCGGGCGTGGCGCCGTTGGGCGCCCGCCCGCCCCGTCCGGTTCTCGTGTCGGGCGCCCGGCTGGCCTCATCCCGCCCCGATCCGGTCCCCTGGCCACCCCATCCGTGCACAACGGCGGATGGGGCCGGCGACACGCCGGTGGGGCGGGCGTCGTGGCCGGCGTGTCGGCCGCCCCCATCCGCCGTTGTGCGGATGAGGGTGCCTCCCGGCATCCCGTTCGTCGCCTCGTAGACCCGTCCGGCCCCCGGCCCACCCATCCCGCCTCCTCCCGTCCCATCCATCCATCCCGCCCGGCCCCGTCCCGCCCCATCCCGCTTCGTTCCGGTCGCCTGGCGACCCCGTCCGTGCACAACGGCGGATGGGGCCGGCGACACGCCGGTGGGGCGGGTGTCGGGGTCGGCGTGTCGGTCGCCTCATCCGCCGTTGTGCGGATGAGGGCGCCTCCCGGCCTCCCGTTCGGTCGCCTCGTCCGTCGCCCATCCGGCCCCCGCCCCGCCCGGCCCCATCCCGCCCCATCCCGCTTCGTTCCGGTCGCCGGGCGACCCCGTCCGTGCACAACGGCGGATGGGGATCGCGACACGCCGGTGGGGCGGGTGCCGGAGGCGGCGTGTCGGGGTGGGCGTCCGCCGTTGTGCGGATGGGGAACCCCACCCACCCAGCCCGGCCACCCCACCCAGCCCGGCCACCCCACCCACCGCACCGTCATGTCCGATTTCCGCGAGCGAGTGGGGGAGGGGCGTGTCAGGCTGGGGAGGTGAGCCTGCCGAGCATGACCTTCGACGAGCGGTATCGCGTGATCCAGTCGCGCGACCCGCGCTTCGACGGACAGTTCGTGACGGCGGTGCGATCGACCGGCATCTACTGCCGCCCGAGCTGCCCCGCGCGCACGCCGCTGGCGCGCAACGTGTCGTTCTTCGCGACCTCGGCCGCCGCGCACGAGGCGGGGTACCGGGCCTGCAAACGCTGCCTGCCCGAAGCCGCCCCCGGCTCGCCGGCCTGGCATCTGCGCGGCGACATCTCCGCGCGGGCCATGCGCCTCATCGCCGACGGGGTCATCGAGCGCGACGGGGTGACGGGGCTCGCGGCCCGGCTCGGGTACTCGAGCCGGCACCTGACGCGCCTGCTGACCGCCGAGCTCGGCGCGGGTCCGCTCGCCCTCAGCCGTGCCCACCGCGCGCACACGGCCCGCATGCTGCTGGTGGGCACCGACCTGCCGGCCGCCGAGGTGGCGTTCTCCGCCGGCTTCGCGAGCGTGCGGCAGTTCAACGAGACCGTGCAGGACGTCTTCGCGATGACCCCGCTGCAGTTGCGGGCGCGCCGTCGGTCCGGGGGTGAGCCGGCGGCCGGCGCGATCGATCTGATCCTGCCCCACCGCGGGGCGCTCGACGCCGCGGGCCTGTTCTCGTGGATGTCGGTGCGCGCGCTCGACGGCGTCGAGACGGCGACGGCCACCTCGTTCGCCCGCACCGTGCAGTTGCCCGCGGGCCCGGCGTGGTTCGAGCTGCGTCAGGATGCGGTCGGCCGCATCCGGATGCGCACGCGACTCAGCCAGTTGCGCGACCTGCCCGCCCTCATCAGCCGCGCGCGCCGGCTGTTCGACCTCGATGCGGACCCCGTCGCCGTCGACCAGGCGCTCGCCGCCCACCCCGAGGTCGCCCCCGCCGTCGCAGCGCTTCCCGGCATCCGCGTGCCGGGCGCGATCGATCCCCACGAGATGCTCATCCGCGCGATGGTCGGGCAGCAGATCACGGTCGCGGCGGCGCGCACGGCGCTCACCTCGCTGGCCACCGCCCTCGGCGAGCCCACGACCATCGCCGAGGGGGCCGAGCGGCTCTTCCCGACGATGGCGGCGATCGCCGAGCGCGGGCACGAGGTCCTCCGGGGCCCCGCGGCGCGCATCCGGGCGATCCGCGGTGCTGCGGCAGCCCTGGCTGAGGGAACGCTCACGCTCACCGCCGGCGACGACGGCCCGACGCAGCGGCAGGCGCTGCTCGCCATGCCCGGCATCGGACCCTGGACGGCGGACTACGTGCGGATGCGGGTGCTGGGAGATCCGGATGTGTTCCTGCCCGGCGACGTCGCGGTCCGCAACGGTGCGGCGGCGATCGGGCTGCCGGGCGACGCCGCGGACCTCGACCGCTGGGCATCGCGCACCGCGCCCTGGCGCAGCTACCTGACAGCGCATCTCTGGCGCGCCGCACCCCCGACCCGACGCGTCAGCCGTCGTACCACCGCCCGCATCGACCTCCTCGAGGAGACCCCATGAGCACTCTGCAGACGATCGAGACGCCGGACGGCCCGTTCACGATCCTGGCGGATGACGAGGGCCGGGTCATGGCGTCCGGCTGGACCACCGACGCCGCGACGATCCTCGAGCGCCTTCATCCCACCCGGCGCCCGACCGACATCCGCCCGGGGGAGACGGCGGCCGCGGAGGCCGCGATCGCGTTCTACGACGGCGACGTCGCGGCGATCGACACGGTGGCGGTGGCGCAGCGCGGTACGCCGCTGCAGCTGCGCGGCTGGGCGGCGCTGCGCGCGATCGCCCCGGGCGCGCCGCTCACCTACACCGGGTTCGCGGCGGCGCTCGGGCAGCCGACGGCGGTGCGCGCGGCTGCCTCCATCTGCGCCCGCAACGCCCCGGCCCTGTTCGTGCCGTGCCATCGCGTGCTGCGCACCGACGGCACACTGGGCGGATTCGCCTGGGGTCTCGACGTCAAGCGCAGCCTGCTCGCCCGCGAAGCCGCCTGAGCTGCCTGCCCCGGCGCCCGGGGAAGAAGATCGTCGAGCCCGTGGTTGTGTTCAGCGAATACCCAGCCGTAAGCTGGAGGGCTGACGTCGCATCCGCGGCGGCGGCCCGTCACGTCGAGGAGGAAGACATGCATCAGGCCATCGTCGCCATGAAGATTCCCGCCTCGCTTCCGGCCCTCGCCCGCCGTTCTTAGCCGCCGGCCCCGCGCCGCATCCCCCCTTCGCCGCGCGTGGCGACGTCGTCGCCCGCGTGCTCTCGCCCGTCGCTTTCGTCGAGGATCATGACTGTCACGCCCTCTCGCCCCCCGTTGTCCACCGCGCGCTCGCTCGCGCGGCTCTATCCGTTCGCCCGCCCGGTGCTGCCGCGCCTCGTGCTCGGCTTCGTCAGCGCGCTGATCGCTGCCCTCCTCGGCCTCGGCATCCCCCTCGTGCTGGAGGTGATCGTCGGCCCGGACGGTCCGATCTCCTCGGGTGACGCCGGCCTCATCGCGTGGGGCGCCGCCGCGGTGCTGGCACTGGGCCTGCTCGAAGCGCTCATGGTGTGGGCGCGCCGCTGGTTCGTGCTCGCCCCCTCGACCCACGTCGAGTACGAGCTGCGCACCGGCTTCTACGCGCGGCTGCAGCGTCTGCCCGTCGCCTTCCACGACCGCTGGCAGTCGGGCCAGCTGCTCAGCCGCATGATGCAGGACATCAGCCTCATCCGCCGCTGGCTGGCATTCGGGCTGGTGCTGCTGGTCGTCAACGTCATCACGATCGTCGTGGGCTCCGTCATCCTCTTCCGCTGGCACTGGCTGCTGGGCACGGTGTTCGTCGTCTGCTCGATGCCGCTGTGGATCGCCGGGTTCCTGTTCGAGAAGCGCTACGGGATGCTGTCGCGTCAGAGCCAGGACCAAGCCGGCGACCTCGCGACCGCCGTGGAGGAGAGCGTCCACGGCATCCGCGTGCTCAAGGCGTTCGGCCGCGGCTCCCACGCCCTCGGGAACTTCACCCGGCAGGCCGAGACGCTGCGCCAGACCGAGATGCGCAAGGCGTACGCGGTGGGCTGGATCTGGTTCTGGCTCGTGCTGCTGCCCGACATCGCCTTCGCGCTGTGCCTCGGCACCGGCATCTACCTGGCGCAGGCCGGGCAGGTGCAGGTCGACGAGCTCATCGCGTTCTTCGCGATGGCCACGATCCTGCGGTGGCCGGTCGAGTCGATCGGCTTCCTGTTCTCGTTCCTGGTCGACGCCCGCACGGCGACCGACCGCATCTTCGAGGTGTTCGACGAGGAGAACACCATCACCGACCCCGCCGATCCGGTCTCCCTGACCGAGGTGCGCGGCGAGCTCACCTTCGAGGGCACGCACTTCCGCTACCAGGATGCGCCCGCGGGCGATCGCGATCTGCTCGACGGCATCGACCTGGTGCTGCGCCCGGGCGAGACCATGGCGCTCGTGGGGCTCACCGGATCGGGCAAGACCACCCTCACCACGCTGCCGGGACGCCTGTACGACGTGACCGGCGGGCGGGTGCTGCTCGACGGCGTGGATGTGCGCGAGCTGAGCCTCACCGAGCTCCGCCGTCACGTGGGCATGGCGTTCGAGGACGCGACCCTCTTCTCCGCCTCCGTGCGCGACAACGTGCTGCTCGGACGCGAGGACCTCGTACCCGGATCCGCCGAAGCCGAGGCGGTGCTCGCCGAAGCGCTGCAGGTGGCGCAGGCCTCGTTCGTCGAGGACCTGCCGAAGGGGCTCGACACCGTCATCGGCGAAGAGGGGCTGAGCCTCTCGGGCGGCCAGCGTCAGCGCCTCGCGCTGGCACGCGCCGTGGCCGCGCGGCCCGCCGTGCTGGTGCTCGACGACCCGCTCTCGGCTCTCGACGTCGACACGGAGGCGCTCGTGGAAGAGGCGCTGCGGGTCGTGCTGGCCGAGACGACCGCGCTGGTCGTGGCGCACCGTCCCTCGACGGTGACGCTCGCCGACCGCGTGGCGCTGCTGGAGGAGGGCCGCGTCACGGCGGTCGGAACGCACTCCGAGCTGCTGCGCACCAATGCTCACTACCGGCACGTGATCTCGAGTCTCGAGGACGAACAGGCGCGTCAGCGCGAGAGGGAGGTGCGGCTGTGAGCTCGGCAACCGTCTCCGGAACCAGCGGCGAGGACCGCTCCGACTACACCCGCGAGGAGAGCCGGTCGATCCGCCGCCGGTCGCTGCGCCTGCTCGGAACCCTGGTGTCGCCGCTGCGGTGGCAGCTGCTGCTGGCCGCCCTCGTGCTGGTCGTGTCGACCGCGCTCCGCGTCGCCGGACCCGCGCTCGTCGGATGGGGCATCTCGAACGCCCTGCCGGCGGTCATCGACCAGACCGACTGGATGCCGACCATCCTCGTCGTGACCGTCTACCTCGCCTCGGGCATCGGCGGTGCCGCCCTCATCGGGTGGTACGCCGTGGTCGCGGCCCGGCTCACGCAGGCCGTCATGATCGATCTGCGCAAGCGCATCTTCCTGCACACGCAGAAGCTGAGCCTGGAGTTCCACGAGTCCTACACGTCCGGGCGCATCATCTCGCGTCAGACGAGCGATCTCGACACCATCCGAGAGCTGCTCGACGGCGGTCTCAACGAACTCGTCTCGGGTCTGCTCTACGGCGGTTTCACCCTCATCGCCCTGCTGCTGCTCGACTGGCAGTCGGGCGTCATCCTCGCGGTCATGGGCCTGCCGCTGGCGCTGCTCATGCGCTGGTTCTACCGGCGCTCGCAGGTCGTCTACCGCGAGTCGCGGGTCGTCAGCGCGCAGGTCATCGTCAAGTTCGTCGAGACGATGACGGGCATCCGCGCCGTCAAGGCCTTCCGGAAGGAGCCGCGCAACGACGACGAGTTCGGCGCGCTGTCGGACCAGTACCGCGACGTGAACATGCGCTCCATCCGGCTCTTCGGGATCTTCGAGCCGGGGCTCATGGCCGTCGCGTCGGTGTCGCTCGCGCTCGTCGTGTTCTGGGGAGGGCTCCGCGTCGTCGACGGCGCGCTCACCCTCGGCTTCCTGCTGTCGGCCGTGCTGTACGTGCGCAACTTCTTCGCGCCCATGCAGGAGGTCGCGTTCTTCCTCAACTCGTACCAGTCCGCCACCGCGGCGCTCGAGAAGGTGTCGGGCGTGCTGGAGGAGGAGCCGACGGTGCCCGACCCGACCGACCCGGAGGATCTCCGCGAGGCGCGCGGCGGCATCCGCTTCGACGGCGTGCGGTTCGGCTACTCGGACGACCGCATCATCCTGCCGGACTTCTCGCTCGACATCCCGGCGGGGCAGACGATCGCGCTGGTCGGCACCACGGGGGCGGGCAAGTCGACCCTCGCCAAGCTCGTCTCGCGGTTCTACGACCCGACGGCGGGCGCGGTGACGCTCGACGGCGTCGACCTGCGGCGGCTGCATCCGAAGGACCTCCGCCGCGCGATCGTGATGGTCACGCAGGAGGCGTATCTGTTCAGCGGCACCGTCGCCGACAACATCGCGCTCGGAAAGCCCGATGCCACGTTCGACGAGATCCAGGCGGCCGCGCGGGCGGTGGGCGCGCACGCGTTCATCGAACGCCTGCCGGACGGCTACGACACCGACGTCAACAAGCGCGGCGGTCGCGTCTCGGCGGGGCAGCGTCAGCTCATCTCGTTCGCCCGTGCGTTCCTGGCCGACCCCGCGGTGCTGATCCTCGACGAGGCCACCGCGTCGCTCGACATCCCGAGCGAGCGGCAGATCCAGGAGGCGCTGGGCACGCTGCTCGCCGACCGTACGGCGATCATCATCGCCCACCGGCTCTCGACCGTCGCGATCGCCGATCGCGTGCTCGTGATGGAGCACGGCCGGATCATCGAGGACGACACCCCGGACGCCCTCATCGCCGGGACCGGCAAGTTCGCGCAGCTGCACGCCGCCTGGCGGGAGTCGCTGGTCTGACCCCGCCGCGTGGTCCGCGAGAGCTCAGTTCTCGCGGACCACGCGAACGGCACCGGCTGGCACGGTCACCGTGCCGGAGACGGTCTCGGCCGTGACGAGTTCGACGCCGTCGGCGGGAACGTCCCGGTCGAGGCCGCTGTGGTTGATGAGGAACAGCCAGGTGCGGTCGCCGTCCGTCCGCCGGGTGCTCTCGACCCCGTCGACGACGGGGAGATCCGGCGTCACGCCGGCGTCGGTCACGATCCGGCCGACCAGCTCGTCGAGTCCCGAAGACAGATCGGCCGAGACATACCAGGCCGAGCCGCGGCCCACGCGCCGACGGGTGACCGCCGGAAGCCCCGCGAGCGGACCCGAGGTGTACGTCGCGACGGTCTCGGCGTCGACCGTGCGGATGCGCTCGGTCCACGTCTCGGCGACGGCACCGCTCGAGAGCGTCACGGCGTCGCCCTCCAGGAGCGGATGGAACTCCTCGCCGAACACGCCCAGGAGCTCCCGGAACGCGCCCGGGTACCCACCCGGGCGTACCCGGTTCTCGGGG
The DNA here is from genome assembly GCF_040685095.1 of Microbacterium sp. NPDC089189. Taxonomy (NCBI): domain Bacteria; kingdom Bacillati; phylum Actinomycetota; class Actinomycetes; order Micrococcales; family Microbacteriaceae; genus Microbacterium; species Microbacterium sp. NPDC089189. The sequence goes on along the minus strand of NZ_JBFBHG010000004.1, from coordinate 22,410 downwards.
TCGACGATGCCCGACAGGTAGCCGACGACGACGGTCGCTCCGGCCTCGGCCGCCTGCGCCACCGCCGCGGCGTCCGCATCCGAGATGGCGTAGAGCCCCGGCACGACGAGCAGGTCGTACGCGGCGAGGTCGGCGGTGAGCGGCACGACGTCGGGCGCGAGGCCGCGCGCCGCGAGCGCCTCGTGCCAGTGGCGACCCGCTCGGTCGATCGCGAAGTCGTGCACGGGCCTGTCGCCCTCCTCCCACGCCCACTTGGCGGGGATGTCGGCGACGATCGCGGTGCGGGTGGGAGCGACCAGACTGCCGGCCACCTCGCCGATGCGGTCGAGGATGCCGCCCAGTGCCACGACCTCTCGCCACTGGCGGGTCTCGCGTCCCGCATGCGGGACGAGACCGGCGTGGTACTGCTCGGCGCCTGCCGTCGATGCCCGCCACTGGAAGAACAGGGCGCCGTCCGAACCGTGCGCGATGTGCTGCAGCGCGTGCCGGATCACCTCGCCCTCGGGCTTGGGAACGTTGCGCGGCTGCCAGTTCACCGCCGCCGCGGCGTGCTCCATGAGCAACCACGGGCGGGTGCGGTCCAGGCCTCGCGCCCGGGACGCGACGAAGGCGAGCTCGCCCTCGCGGCGGGGGTCGGCGGACCGCGTGTAGTGGTCGATCGCGACGATGTCGAGCTCCGGCAGCCAATCGACGTAGTCGGCCACGCTGCCGCCGGTGGTGAGCATCAGGTTGGTCGTGATGGGCGTCTGCACGCCGGCGGCGCGCAACGCGGCGTGCTCGCGCCGGTACTGGTCGCCGAGCACATCGGAGCTGAAGCGGTCGAAGGCCAGGCGGATCGCCGGACCCTGGCCGGACTCCGCGGCGAGGGGGGCCTGCAGGTCGTCGAAGTCGCGGTAGCGAAGACCCCAGAACGCCGTGCCCCAGGCATCGTTCAGCGCCTGGATGGTGCCGTAGCGGGCGCGCGCCCACGCGCGGAAGGCCTCGCTGGAGCGGTCGCAGTAGCAGAGCCGGTTGCCGCCGCCGATCTCGTTGCTCACGTGCCACATCGACACCGCGGGGTGGGATCCGTACCGCTCGCCGAGCTTCCGGGCGATGCGGGTCGAGTAGTGCTGCCACGCCGGCTGGCAGGCGCACCATCCGAGGCGGCCGCCCTGGTGGTACCGGATGCCGCGCTGGTCGACCGGGATGATCTCGGGATGGGCCCGGTGGAGCCAGATGGGCGGCGCCGCGGTGGGTGTCGCCAGGTCGATGCCGACACCGGCATCCGAGAGCCCGGCGATGACCCGGTCCAGCCAGTCCCAGTCCCAGACGTCGTCGTCGACCTCGATCATGCTCCACGAGAAGACACCGAGCGTGACCGCGTTCACGCCGGCCTCGCGCATGAGCGCCAGATCCTCGGCCCACACCTCCTCGGCCCACTGCTCGGGGTTGTAGTCGCCCCCGAACAGCAGACGCGCTCCGCTCACGCGGCGCCCACGATCGATGCGGCGCTCGAGATCGCACTCGAGAGCGGATGCGCGGACGCGAGCGCCGCCAAGGCCACCACGCCGTCGAGGCCGGAGCCCTGAGCCGGCACGATCTGCGCCGGAACGCCGCTCGCCGCCAGGTGCGCGGCGAAACGTTCGGTGAGCGGCTGCGAGTGGAACACCCCGCCGATCGTGCAGACCGGCGCGAGGGCCCCGCCCTCCGGCATGACCCGGTGCAGTGCCGTGGCCACCGAATGCGCGAGCTCGGCGGCCGCGCGGTCGGTGATGCGCAGCGCGACGGGGTCGCCGGCGGCCGCGAGAGCCGCGACGGGCGCCGCGAACGAGGCGATCGTCCGCACGCGGTCGGGAGCGGTCTGCAGATCGATGTAGGCCTCGGTGAGCAGCGGCCAGCGCTCCTCGGCGAGGGCGCGCAGCGGCGTCGCGGGCCCGCGCCCGTCGAAGTCGCGCATCACGGCGTCCAGCGCCTCACGGCCGATCCAGTACCCGCTCCCGGCGTCGCCGAGCAGGTTCCCCCACCCGTCGACGCGGGCGAGGCGGTCGGGCCCGACCGCGAGCGTCACGACGCCGGTGCCGGCCGCCACGACCGCGCCGCGTGCGTCGCCGAGCGCGCCGAGGTACGAGGTCGTCGAGTCGTGCGCGAGGGCCACCCGGTGCACGGGCAGATCGTGGAGCATCGCCAGCAACTGGTCGGCATCCGCTTCGCGCGACGTGAGCCCCGACACGCCCGCGGCCAGCGTGAGCGGGCCCGGCGCGGGGGAGCGACGTGTCACGGCGCGGGCGACCTCGGCGATCTGCGGCAGCAGGGCGCCGTCCGTGCGGATGCCGGCGTGGGTCTCCTCCCACACGCGCCCGTCCGCATCGCGGTAGCGCACCTTCATCCCGGTCTGGCCGGCATCGACGGCCAGCACCGTCTCTCTCGTCGTCACGACGTCGCCTTCCCCGCTCGCCCGTACCAGTCCCGCAGCACATCGCCGGCGGGCTTCCCGTAGGGACAGTAGTCGTCGTCCTCTGCCGCCGCTGCCTCGTCGTACAGCTCGGCGGGCCAATCCCAGATGATGAACCCGCCCACCCAGGGCCGGGTGGCGCAGGCCTCGAACATCGCGGTGTACCAGGCGGCCTGCTCGGCGCCGGACGGCGCGCCCTCGAGCGACCAGTCGTTGGGGCGCTGCGCGGAACCGACGCGGCTCGGGCAGCCCGCCTCGAGGAACACGAACGGCTTGTCGTGCGCGCGCACGACCGGCTCGATCCGGTCGAGCTGGCGCTCCCAGTCGTCGATCCGGTAGTACCCGCTCGACGAGATGACATCGACCGCGTCCCACCAGGTGAGCCGGTCCTCCTGGTACTTGTCGCAGTTGTACGTGACGAGCCCGGAGTAGACCTCCCGGATGTCGGCGATCAGCGCGCGCCATTCGGCCTCGCGGGCATCGGCGCGCACCATCTCGCATCCGATGCAGAGCATCTCGCAGCCCTCGCGTTCGGCGATCGCCGCCGAGTGCAGCAGGAACTCGCGGTATGAGGCGAACCACTCGCCCCAGGTCGGCTCACCCGGCACGTCCTGATCGAAGAATCCGATGTGCGCGCGCCACGTGCCGTCGGCGCAGTTGACGACGGGCTTCAGGCACACCCGGAGCCCCCGCTCCTTGGCCGCCCTGATCGCGAAGACGATCTCGTCGTCCGTGACGGTCGGGGCGTCCCGGAAGTGGATCTCCGTGCTGAACGCGGTGTCCTGCTGCGCGGCGTAGGCGAGCGCCGTCCACTCCACGCCGTGCTCGACCATCCGGTCGAGGGACGCGGCGGCGGCGGGCGTCGTCCACGTGCCGCGCCGACCCACCCATCCCCAGGTCATCCCGCGCACCGGCAGCGCGAGGGGCGCGCTCACGAGACCACCAGCTCGTTCGCGGTGCGCAGCACGTCCGCGTGGGCGAACGCGTCGGCGGCGACGACGCCCCCGTGGCGCACGGCGAGCGTCGTGCTCTCGCCGGGCAGGAGGGTGCGGAGCCCGTCGAGCACGGTCGCGTCGGAGGCCGCCACGTCGACCAGCAGCGTCAGATCGCGCACGAGGTTGTCCGCGGTGATCGTCACGAGGCTGCCCTCGGCGGTGGGGCTGGCCGACACCTGCACGCGCGCGGCCTCGAGGGCGCTGTCGCGCGGCTCTGCGAAGAACCATTCCCCGCGGATGCCGCCGAGCGTCGCCGTCACGAGTTCGGCGGTCGCGTCGCCGGACTGCCGGATGCTGTCGGGCAGGTCGATCGTCGAGGTGCCGCCCGCGGCCACGTCGACGTCGACGGTCTCGGACGCGAGCACGGTGCCGTCGAAGCGCAGGCGGCGAAGCTCCAGCGCGCCGGTCCAGCTCTCGCGCAGCTCGTTGACGAGCACCGCGGCCAGGCCGCCCTCGCGCGGCTGGATCGTGACCAGGCGCGGGGCGAAGGCGGAGCGGAGCGCGTGGAAGAGGGGCTTGGGCCGTTCGGCGCCGTCGATCGCCGCCCACGACGTGACCGGCCAGCAGTCGTTCAGCTGCCAGACGATCGCGCCCATCGTGTGGGGCGAGTGCGACCGGAAGTGCTCGAGAGCTGTCCGCACCGCGGTGGCCTGGTTGAGCTGCATCGCCCAGTGCCACGCACGCATCTGCTCGGGCTTGCGGAAGTGCGGCACGAGGCCGCCGGTGAGCTTGACGTTGCCCTCCATCGCCTTCTGGTGCACGATCATGCCGGGCGATTCGGGGGTCAGCGGCGCGTCCGACAGCGACTCGGTGAGCGTCGTCCACGCCGGCGGGCCCTGCCAGCCGAACTCGGCCACGAACCGCGGCCGGTGGTCGCGGTAGGTCAGCCAGTCGAGTCGGTTCCACTGCTCCCAGAGGTGCATGGTGCCGTGCGCCTCATCGTTGGGGTGCTGGCCTCCCGGGCTGAACGGGCTGCCCGGCGCGTAGGGCACCTGCGGAGCCAGTTCGTCGACGAGCCGCGGGAACAGGTCGTAGTAGTAGTACGCGCCCCAGGTCTTGCCGTCGAGGCGCTGCTTCCAGCCCCAGTCCTCGAACCCCCACAGGTTCTCGTTGTTGCCGGTGAGCAGCACGAGAGAGGCGTGGTGCGCGAGTCGCACGATGTTCTCGCGCGCCTCCGCCTCGACCTCGGAGCGGATGGGCTCCTCCTCGGGGTAGGCGGCGCAGGCGAACAGGAAGTCCTGCCACGTCAGAAGCCCCAGCTCGTCGCACAGGTCGTAGAAGTCGTCGGACTCGTAGAGCCCGCCGCCCCAGACGCGGATGAGGTTGAGGTTGCCGTCCACGGCCTGGGTGAGGCGGCGACGCAGCCGCTCGCGCGTGATGCGGACGGTGAGCGCGTCGTCCGGGATCCAGTTGGCGCCCTTGACGAAGATCGGCAGTCCGTTGACCACGAGCGTGAAGGGGGTGCCCGCCGCATCCGGCGTCGTGTCCCAGTGCACATCCCGGAAGCCGACGCGCCGGGCGCGGGTGTCGAGCACGGCGCCGTCGGCGTCCACGAGCTCGACGAGCACGTCCGTCAGCGGCTGCGCGCCGTAGCCGACGGGCCACCACCGCTCGACGCCGTCGAGGTGCACGACCGCGTGCGCCGTGGTGTCGGTGCCCGCCACGGGAACCTCGATCGTCGTGCCCGCCGCGGTGACGCGCACCGCGACGGGAGCCTCGTCCGCCCGCTCGAGCGTGGCGTCGACGGTGACCGTGCCGGCGTCGCTCTGGTCGACGGCGGCGACCACGCGCACCTCCTGGAGGCGCGCGATGCTCCACGCCTCGAGGGTGACGGGGGCGACGATGCCGCTGGTCGCGGTGGCGATTCCCCAGTCCCATCCGAAGCTGCACGCCGACTTGCGGATGGCCTCGTACGGCAGCGGGTACGGGCGCTCGCGGGCGCCCAGCTCGACGCTGCGGGCGTTGGCGTGACGCACCGGCGATCGGAACTGCACGACGAGGGTGTTCTCACCCTCGACGAGCGCGTCGGAGACCTCGAAGCGGTAGCTGCGGTGCTGGTTCTCGGTCGCGCCGATGGTGCGGTCGTTGAGGGTGATCTCCGCCACCGTGTCGAGCCCGGCGAAGGCCAGGTCGTGGCGCTGGGCGGCGTCCGCGTTCCAGGTGAACGTCGTCTCGTACCGCCAGTCGACCAGACCGATCCAGGCCGTCGCGCTCTCGTTGTCGTCGAGGAACGGGTCGGGGATCAGCCCGGCGGCGAGCAGGTCGGTGTGCGCGCACCCGGGGACGGTCGCGGCGACGGTCGCGGTGGCGACGTCCTCCGGCGCGGGCCCGCCGCTCGCGCGGAGGGTCCAGTCGGCGGGCAGGGGCAGGGGGGCGAGAGTCACTTGACGGCTCCGGAGGTGAGGCCGCGATAGATCCAACGCTGCAGCAGCAGGAAGACGATCACGGTGGGGATGATGACGACGATCGTGCCGGCGGCGATGACTTCCCACTGCGCGCCGAACGGTCCCTTGAACCGGAACAGCGAGGTGGAGATCATGCCTTCGGACGGCAGATAGAGGAAGGGGGCATAGAACTCGTTGTATATCGCTATGCCCTTGATGATCACGACGGTGGCGATCGCGGGACGCAGGAGCGGCAGGACGATGCGCCAGTAGATGGTCCACCGGTTGGCGCCGTCGATCATCGCGGCCTCGTCGAGCGAGATCGGGATCGACTGCATGAACTGGATGAACAGGTACAGCGCGATGACGTCGGTGCCCATGAACAGCAGGATCAGCGCGGCCTTGGTGTCGTACAGCCCGAGACCGTTGACGAGCTGGAACGTCGCGACCTGGCTGGTGACCGACGGGATGAGGGTCGCCACGAGGAAGAGTCCCATGACGAGCTTCTTGCCCCGGAAGGCGAAGCGGTCGAGCGCGTAGGCAGCCATCGTGCCGATGAGGATCGTGCCGATGAGAGACACGACCAGCACGATCGTGGTGTTCCAGAAGCCCTCGAGCATCTTGCCGCTGGTGAACGCCGTCACGAAGTTGTCGACGTTGAACCAGTTGGACGGCGGGTCGAAGGGCCCGGTGGTGGCGTACTCGGATGCCGTCTTCAGGCTGGCGAACAGCAGCACCGACAGGGGGAGCAGCGTCACGATCGACGCGATGATGAGGCTGGCGTACTTGGCCGTCGTGGCGCTCATGGACCGCATGCGCGAGCCCAGGGAGCGCCCGATGTACTGCTGCGGCGGGCGGGTGGCGGTGGTCATGTCAGATCGACCTTCTCGTCGGGGAACACCTTGCGTTGTATCCAGGTGACGACCAGCACGATCAGCAGCAGGACCACGGCCATGGCCGAGGCGAGTCCCACGTTGCGGTAGCTGAAGGCCGTCTGCAGGGTTTGGATCACGAAGGTCGCGGAGCCATTGGCGCCGCCGGTCATGATGAAGGGGATCTCGAAGACGCTGAGGGCTCCCGAGATCGCGAGGATGAAGGAGAGGCCGATCACGCGGCGGATGCCGGGGAAGATGATCGCCCAGAACTGCTGCCAGCGGCTGGCACCGTCGAGCTCGGCGGCCTCGTACAGGTCGCTCGGGATCGACTGGATGGCGCCGAGGAAGAGCACGAAGTTCAGACCGGTGTAGCGCCAGACCGAGGTGCCGGCCAGCGACCAGTTCACGAGGTTCGGGTCGCCCAGCCACTGCGGCGGGTCGGCCACGCCGAACCACGCGAGCACGGTGTCGAGCGTTCCGCCGGGCTGGAAGAGGTAGAGGAAGACGAAGCCGATCGCGACGCCGTTGATGAGGTAGGGGAAGAAGATCACGCCGCGGAACAGGTTCGAGAAGCGTGTCGAGAAGCTCAGGATCGCCGCGAAGTAGAGCGCGATCGCCATCTGCGCGAACGTGGCCGCGAAGTAGTAGAGGCTGACGAAGAAGACGTTGAAGATGCTCGGGTCGGTGAAGACCCGGACGTAGTTGTCGAGCCCGATGAAGTTCTTCGTCAGGTCGATGCCGTCCCAGTCGGTGAAGCTGTAGTACACCAGGTTGGCCGCGGGCCAGTAGGTGAACAGCAGCAGCAGCCCGACTCCCACGGCCAGGAACAGCCAGGGTGTCAGCCACCGCAGGCGCTTGCGCCCCGTCGGTGCGTCGCCGTGCGGCCCGTCGCCGGTTCCGCGGCGGAAACCGCGGAACCGGCGAGAGCGCAGCGCGACGGACAGTTCGGCGGGGCCATCGGCGGGTGCCGTGCCGGGTGTTGCAATCGCCATCATCGTCTCCGTCTTGCTCGGGGGTGGGTGGTACGTCAGCCGTTGACGGCCGCGCCCCACTTCTCGTTGAGCTCGGCGAACGCGCTCTCCTTGTCGCCGGCAGCGGCGCCGCGGGCGATGTCGACGAGCTTCTGGCGGTAGAGCGGTCCGTACAGGTCGATCTGGGCCGAGTCGCCGATCTCGCGCAGCGGAGCCTCACCCGCGCGGTCGACCTCCATGAGCTCCACACCGGCCTCTTCGAAGGCGGTCAGGTTCTCGGGGAGCGGCTTGTCGATGACCGACGAGACCATGCCCTGCGCCTCGGTGTAGCCCGAGTCGGCGGCGACCCACTGGATCCACGCCCATGCGGCGGCCTTGGCCTTGGAGTGCTTGCTGATGGCGAGGTTGTAGTCGCCGCCCACGACCGAGAACTGCGTGCCGTCGACCGTGGCCGGGAACGCGAAGAACCCGATGTCGTCGGCGGATCCGCCGTTGTCCTCGGCAGCGGCCTGCATCTGCGAGATCGCCCAGGAGCCGAGCGTCATGGTCGCGATCTTGCCGGTGGCGAGATCGACCTTCGACTGCTCCCAGTTGGTCGTCAGCGGGTCGGCCTCGGTGAGTCCGGCCGCGACCGTGTCGAAGAGGAGACCGTCGATCGCGTACACGTCGGTGCCCTCGGTCCACGGTGCCGGGTCGGCCGCCATGGTCGCGGGTGCCTCGACGTCGTCGGTGATCGAACCGAGGTTGCCGAAGCTCTGCGTGAGCGGCCAGCCGTCCTTGTAGTTCGTGTACATCGGCACGGCCTCGGTGTTGTCCTTGACCTTCTGCAGGGCGTCGAGCCACTCGTCCTCGGTGGTGGGCAGCGCCGTGACGCCCGCCTCTTCGAAGACCTTCTTGTTGTAGACGACGCCGTTGGCGTTGCCGCCGAAGGCGATGCCGTACTGCGTGCCCTCGTAGGCGGAGGAGCCGAGGAAGCGGTACGTGTCCTCGAAGTCGGTCGTCTGCCCGAGCGGCTCCAGGAACTGCTCGTACTGGTCGGACTGGATGTCGGGGATGCCGATGACGTCGCCGTAGTTGGTCGTCGACATGCGGGTCTTCATCTCGCCCGCGTAGTCGGTGATGCCCTCGAACGTCACGTTGACGTCGGGGTACACCTCGTTGAACGCTTCGGCGTACTTGTCGAACGTGCCGTCCGACACGAGATCGGTGCGCCAGGTGACGACCTTGATGTCGCCCTTGACCTCGCCGTCGATCGTGTTGGACGGGTCGTCGGCGCCGGATCCGCCGGCGCAGCCGCTCAGGACCACCGCGGCGGCCGCCGTCAGTACGACGCCTACCAATGCCTTCTTCGCCATGTGATTTCTCCTCGGGTTCGTCTTCGAACATCCCGCCCGAAGCTGCTTCGCTCGGCCGGTCGCCAGGTCAGATTAAGCGGCGAAATCGGGATGCACAAGGCCACGATGTCAACGCTGTCTAAGTCTGTCCAATCAGTCTGGCTTGATATTTAAGTGCGACTGATCTGGGTTATTTCTTGCCGAGAAAACGCAATGGCACTGCGGATGTCCGAGCAATGTCCATCGTGGACATCCGAGCCCGCGCTTGATACGGTGAAGGCCGCGGCAAAGGAGGCGGGAGATGACGATGCAACAGCGGGCAACCCTGGAAGACGTCGCACGCCTCGCCGGTGTGAGCTCGAAGACCGTCTCGCGGGTCTTCACGCACCGCGAACTCGTCGCCGCCGAGACCGTCGAACGGGTGCTCACCGCATCCAAGCGACTGCGCTTCCGACCCAACCCGCTGGCGCGGGGGCTGCGCCGGGGCGGCGCGACCAACACCGTGGGCTTCATCATCGGCGAGCTGAGCAACCCCTTCTACTACAAGGTGGCCGCGGGCATCGAGCGCGAGTTGGCGCTGAGCGGGCTCTCGCTCGTCGTGGCGACGACCGACGACTCGCCGGAAGGCGAGGAGCGTGTGGCCGAGGCCCTGCTCGGTCAGCGCATCGGCGCCCTGCTGCTCATCCCCGTCGCCGACGACCAGTCGTATCTCGAGGGGGAGCGCCACCTCGGCACCCCGGTCATCACGATCGACCGGCCGGCGCGCAACCTCGTCGCCGATTCGCTCGTGCTCGCCAACCACCGGGGCGTGTTCGACGCGACCACCCGACTCCTCGCCCGCGGGCACCGCCGCATCGGCTACGTGTGCAACCCCGCATCCGTCTACACGCAGGCCGAGCGTCTCCGGGGGTACCGCGACGCGCTCGCCGCCTACGGAATCACCGACTCGGCCCGGTGGGAGCGGCTGGCCGACGACCTCTCGGTGCCGGCCGAGCGTCTCGTCGCCGACCTGCTCGAGGGCCCCGACGCGCCCACCGCGCTCATCACCGGGAACAACCGGATCACGATCGGCGCGCTCCGGGTGCTCCGAGGGCGCCCGGACGAGGGCAGCATCGCCCTGGTCGGGTTCGACGACTTCGACACCGCCGACGTCCTGGGCGTCACGGTCGTCTCCTACGACCCCGTCGAGCTCGGCCGCAGCGCCGCCCGACTGACCATCGAACGCACCCGTGACCCCGCCGGGTTCACCCGACAGCTCGAACTGCCCACCTGGGTCGTCGAGCGCGGATCCGGCGAGCGGGCCCCCGACGAAAGGACCTCCGTATGACGGACCGCCTCGTGCACATCGAACGTGACGGCATCGCCCTGGTGCTGGACGCCACCGGAGCGGGGCTCCCCACCGTGCTCCACTGGGGCGACGCGCTCGGCCCGGTCGACGACGCGGATCTGCGGGCTCTGCCCGGCGCGCTCAGCAGGCAGGGCGCCCCCGGCACGCTCGACGCGGCCTGGCAGCTCTCGCTCAGCCCGCAGGAGGCCGACGGGTGGACGGGACGCCCGGGGATGCAGCTGCGTCGGGGCGGGCGCGTGCTGTGGCCGCGCTGGAGCACGACGCGGGTCGAGGCCGCGCCGGACGCCGTCGTGGTCCACGCCGACGACCGGGCCGCGGGGCTGCGGCTCACGATCACCGTGGGCATCGAGACGGGCGGCGTGGTCTGGGTGCAGCAGACGCTCACCAACGACGCCGATGCCGAGGTGGAGATCGACTGGCTGGAATCGGCGCTGCCGGTGCCGTCGACGACCGACCGACTGCTGACCTTCGACGGTCGGTGGACGCGCGAGAAGCGTCCTGTCGTGACCGCGATGCCGGCGGGATCGACCGTGCGGCAGTCGCGGCGCGGACGTCCAGGGCACGATGCGCCGATCGCCGCGCTCGCCGCGATCGGCGAGCCGCGATGGGGTGCGGGCGAGGTGTGGGGAGTGCACCCGGCGTGGTCGTCGGATGTCACCATGCGCGTCGACCGGGTCACCGACGCCGTCACGCTCATCGGCGCCGGCGAGGTGCTGCGCCCCGGCGAGATCGTGCTCGCGGCGGGGCAGAGCCACGCGGCCCCCCGCATCGCCTTCGTCCACAGCGACGCGGGGCTCGACGGCTTCGCCGGGCGCGTGCACACCTGGATGCGGGCGCGTCCGCAGCATCCCCGCACCGATCGCCCCCTGGTGCTCAACACCTGGGAGGCCGTGTACTTCGACCACGATCCGGCACGGCTGCTCGCGCTCGCCGACCACGCCGCATCGCTCGGGATCGAGCGGTTCGTGCTCGACGACGGCTGGTTCGCCGGGCGCCGGGACGACTCGACGAGTCTCGGTGACTGGGTCGTGGACCGCGAGGTCTGGCCCGAGGGCCTCGAGCCGCTGGCTGCCCGCGTACACGAGCTCGGCATGCAGTTCGGGCTGTGGTTCGAGCCCGAGATGGTGAGCCTGGACTCCGACCTGGCGCGGCAGCATCCGGAATGGCTCCTGCACGACCCGCGGCACCTCGATCACGACCCCGGCCTCTCGTGGCGCGGCCAGTACGTGCTCGATCTCGCCGATCCCGGTGCGTACGCGCACGTGCTCGGGCAGATGGACGACCGCGTGCGCGAGCTGGGCATCGACTTCATCAAGTGGGACCACAACCGGGATCTGGTCGAGAGCGTCCACGCGGGAGCGCCCGGGACCCACGCGCAGATGCGCGCGGTCTACGCGCTCATCGCCGAGCTGAAGCAGCGCCACCCGGCGCTCGAGATCGAATCGTGCTCGAGCGGCGGTGCGCGCACCGACCTCGGGATCCTCGAGGTGTGCGACCGGGTCTGGGCGAGCGACTCCAACGACCCGATCGAGCGCCAGGACATCCAGCGCTGGACGGGGCTCCTGCTTCCGCCCGAGCTCGTCGGCGCCCACGTCGGGCCCACCACCTCCCACAGCTCCGGTCGGACGACCGATCTGTCGTACCGGATGGCGACGAGTCTCCTGGGGTCGGCGGGTTTCGAGTGGGACATCGCCGGGTGCGACGAGGCCGAGTCGGCCACGATCGCACGCTTCGCCGAGCTCTACCGCGAGCTGCGCCCGGTGGTGCACACGGGCCGCGTGCTGCATCCCGAACTGCGCGATCCGGCCTGGCGGGCGACGGCCTCCGTCGCCACGGACGCGGCGGTCGTCGTGGTGGCGACGATCGCGAGCCTCGAGGACGCCCGCGCCGAACGGCTGCGCATCCCGGGCCTCGACCGCGACGCCCGCTACCGGGTGCGGGTGCGGGACGAGATCGGCGCGGCGCGCTACGGCTGGATCGCGCCGTCGTGGTTCACCGACGGCGGTCTCGAGTCGTCCGGCGCGCTGCTGTCGACCGTGGGGCTCCAGCTGCCGACGCTCTGGCCGGTGCAGGCGTTCGTGCTGCACCTCGAGCGGATCGAGGGCTGAGCGAGCGCTCAGCCCGTCTGCAGCAGCGCCAGCTGGGAGTAGAGGCCCCCCGCCGCCATCAGCTCGGTGTGGGAGCCCACCTCCACCACGCGCCCGCGGCGGATGACGACGATGCGGTCGGCGTGGCGCACGGTCGAGAGCCGGTGCGCCACGATCAGCGTCGTGCGTCCGCGGCGCGCGCGATCGAGCGCCTCGGTGACCGTGGCCTCCGACTGCGGATCGAGGGCGCTCGTGGCCTCGTCGAGCACGAGGATGCGGGGATCGCGGACGAGGGCGCGCGCGATCGCGAGTCGTTGGCGCTGCCCTCCCGACAGGCGGGAGCCGCGTTCCCCGACGAGCGTGTCGAGACCGTGCGAGGAGTCCGCGATGATGTCGAGGGCGTTCGCGTCGCGCAGCGCCTGCATGACGACGTCGTCGGGAAGCTCGCCGGCGCCGTAGGTGACGTTCTGGCGGACGGTGCCGGCGAGGAGGACCGTCTCCTGCGGCACGATCGACACGCTCCGCCGCAGCGACCGCAGATCGATCTCCCGCAGGTCCTGGCCGTCGATGAGCACGCGCCCGCCGGACGGGCGGACGAACCCGAGGATGACGTTCAGGATCGATGACTTGCCCGATCCCGACGGGCCGACGAAGGCGATGGTCTCGCCCGCGCGGATCTCCAGGCTGATCCCGTCGAGCGCCGGTGGCTCGTCGGCGGTGTCGGGGTAGCGGAGCTCGACGTCGTCGAGCGTGATATCGCCGCGGACCCGCCCGACCACGACGCGCCCGCTGGCGTCCTCGACATCGAGTTCCTCCGCGACGTCGGCGATGGAACGCATGGCGTCCATGCCGCGCGCCAGAATCGGTGCGGCGTTCATGAGCATGACGATCGCGTTGGTGAGCAGGGTGAAGTAGGTGCTGACGAGCACGACCTGCCCGGGGCTGATCGGGATGATGCCGGTGACCGCGGCGGATGCGGCCCCCACGAGGCAGAGCAGACCCAGGAACTGGTACGTGATCCACGAGATCGCGCCGAAGCGGCCGTTGAGCACGTCGAGGTCCTGGCCGGCGCGCCGGACGGATGCGGCGCGCTCCGCGACGCGGGCGGTCGCCACGTCCTCGAGGCCGTGTCCGCGGGTGAGTGGCAACAGTGCCGCCATCTCGTTGACCTGTGCCGACAGCAGCTCCACCTCCTGGCGGAACCGCTCGTTGTTGCGCGCCGCCCGGCGCCGGATCCAGACGATCAGGAAGGCGGCGATCGGGATGGCCAGGGCGAAGACCGCGACGAACTGCGGGACGCTGATGGCGGTGATGACGATCGCGCCGAGGAGGGTCGTGGTGGCCGACAGGATCGTCGGGAAGCTCTGCGCGAGCATGAGCTCGAGGTTCTCGACGTCGCGGACGATCTTCGTCTGGACGACCGAGGCGCTCTGCCGGTTGTGGAAGCCGAGCGACAGGCGCTGCAGCCGCGCGGCGAGGCCCGAGCGCACCGAGTAGGCAAGGCCCCGGGTGGCGCGGCTCGTGAGGCGCACGACGAGCATGCTGAACGGGTAGTTCAGGGCGAGAAGGAGTGCCGCGATCCCCGCCCACACGCCGATCCGCCACAGCGGACCGTTCGCGGCGACGATGTCGATGATCGCGGCGGTGACCGGCGGCAGCACCCACAGCGGGCTGTCCTTGACGATGAAGGCGGCGATCGCCACGAGCATCCCGGTGCGGTGGGGGCGCAGCAGGAGCAGCAGCGAGCGCAGCGGCTTCGAGCGCCGGACGCTGCGCGTCAGGCGCGCCTCGTCATCGGCGTCGGCGGTCCAGCCGGGGGTGCGCGCGTCAGGCATGACCTGCCAGGAAGGCGGCCTGCGCCATCCACTGGTGCATCTGGCCGCCTTCGTGCTGGTTGTGCGGGTAGACCTCGATGCTCCGCGGGCCGCCGTAGTGGTTGTGGGCCGCGTACACGGTCGAGGGCGGGCACACCGGGTCGAGGAGCCCCACCGAGAACAGCGCGGGCGCCGTCGCACGGCGCGCCATGGTGACCCCGTCGAAGTAGGAGAGCGTGGTGAAGACCCGCTCCTCCTGGTGGCGGTGCACCGAGAGGTAGCGCACGACCTCCTGATAGGGGTCGGCGTCGGTGAGGCCGACGGCGCGCTCGAAGTGGCAGAGGAACGGCACGTCGGGCATGACGGCGATGAGTCCGTCGGACAGCCCGGCCGCCGCCAGCGCGATACCGCCGCCCTGACTGCCGCCGCAGACGGCGACCCGGTCGGCGTCCACCGCATCGAAGGTGCGCACGGCGTCGACGGCGCGCACCGCGTCGGTGAACACGCGGCGGTAGTAGTAGTCCTCGGGGTCGTCGATGCCGCGGGTCATGAACCCGGTCGCCGACGGGCCGGTGCCGTGCGGGTCGGGGGTCTCGCCGCCCGCGCCCCACATCGAGCCCTGCCCGCGCGTGTCCATGAACAGGTGCGCGTAGCCGGCAGCCGTCCACGCCAGGCGCTCACCCGGCAGACCGCGCCCGCCGCCGTACCCGTTGTACTCGACGACGGTCGGGAGGGGTCCATCGGCGCCGGCCGGCACCGTGAACCACGCCTTCACCGGGTCGCCGGCGAAGCCCGGGAAGGTGACGTCGTACACGTCCACGAGCGAGAACGGCGTCTGGATGCGCGTCGAGACGACGGGCGTCTCGACGGCGCGGGACTCGGTTAGCGTGCGCTGCCAGAAATCGTCGAAGTCGCTCGGCTCGCGCACGTCGGGGAGATAGCTCTGGAGGGCGTGCGGGTCCATGTCGAAGCGCGGCATGACGAACACGATAGGGCGTCGCGAGGGGTGCCCGTGGCGCCGCTGAGCCGTCGAATCCGGCACTGTCCTGCCGGTGTCCGGTGCGTCATCCGGTCCCGCGTCGCTGCTGCGGCGGGCAGAGCGGCATCCGGTGTCCGATCCGTGTCCGCCCGCGCGGTCCGCCACCGGAAATCGGCGGGCGGGCGAGGGGCTGCGTGAGTAGGATCGCGACGGGGGTGCGCCATGAGCGAGACGACGGTCGGCACGACGACGGGCGGGGCGGAGAACGGCCCCGCATCCCGCGCCTGGTGGGGCATGGATGCGGCGGCCGTGGCCGACGCGCTCGACACCGACGCGGTCGAGGGACTCGCGGATGCCGAGGCCGCACGTCGGCTCGCCGCCGACGGACTCAACGCGATCGCCGCGCCGCCGCCTCCGCGTGCGTTCACGATCGCCCTGCGGCAGATCGCCGACCCCATGAACCTCATGCTGCTCGGCGTCATCGTCGTCAGCATCGTGATCGCGCAGATCCCCGTGGCGATCGTGGTGGGACTGCTGGTGCTCATCAACGTCACGCTCGGCACCCGCCAGGAGCTCGCCGCGCGGCGGAGCGTCGACGCGCTGTCGGAGCTGCAGATCCCGCAGGTGCGGGTGGTACGCGGCGGGACGCTGCGCCAGATCGACGCCACCGGCATCGTGCGCGGCGACCTCGTCCACCTCGAGTCGGGCGACCTCGTGCCCGCCGACGGCCGGATCCTGCGCAGTGCCACCTGCGAGGCGCAGGAGTCGGCGCTGACGGGGGAGAGCGCCCCCATCCCCAAGTCGGAGGGGGTGCTGGTCACCGGCGCGGAGATCGCCCTCGGCGACCGGGCGAACATGCTCTTCCAGAACACCAGCCTCACGCGCGGGACAGCGGTCATGCTCGTCACCGAGACCGGCATGGACACGCAGATGGGGCGGATCGCCGACATGCTCAGCGAGGTGTCGCCGACGCGCTCGCCGCTGCAGCGCGAACTCGACGGGCTCACCAAGGTGCTGGGCCTCATCGCCTGGGGCGCGGTCGCGATCATGATCGTGCTCGGGATCCTGCGCGGCGAGTCCCTCGAGACGGTGCTGCTCGTCGGCATCGCGGTGGCCGTCTCGGCGATCCCCTCGGGGCTTCCGACATTCGTGCAGGTCATGCTCTCGTACGGGGCGAAGCAGCTGGCCGAGCACCGCGCGGTCGTGAAGAACCTGAGCGACGTCGAGACGCTCGGGGCCACGTCCGCGATCAACTCCGACAAGACCGGCACCCTCACGCTCAACCAGATGACGGCGAGCCGGCTCTACACCGGCGGACAGTGGTTCACCGTCGAGGGCGAGGGCTACCGCAAGACGGGCGCGCTGCGCCACGCCGCCGGGCTCGAGAACCCCGACCTGACCTCCCTCGCCTACGGGCTGTGCCTCAACAGCGACGCCACCGTCTCGGACGCGGGCGCCGTGGTGGGCGATCCGACGGAGGCGGCGCTCGTGGTGCTCGCCGCCAAGCTCGGCGTGGATGCGGAGGAGACCCGCCGGCTCTACCCCCGGCTGGCCGAGGTGCCCTTCGACTCGGCGTACAAGTTCATGGTCACCTTCCATCGGGTTCCGCTCGAGGGGGAGCCGGCGTTCACGGCGACGATCAAGGGCGGACCGGATGTGGTGCTCGACCGCTGCGATCGGGCGCTGACCGCGGACGGCGTGGTGCCGATCGCCGAGGCGCGGGGCGACATCCTGGCCGCGAACCGGCGGCTGTCCGAGAGCGGCCTGCGCGTGCTCGCCTTCGGGTACCGCGACGTCGCCGGGCGCGAGGCCGAGGCGGCCGCCGACCCGATGGCGCTGGCCGACGACTTCGTGTTCGTCGCCCTGGTCGGCATCGTCGATCCGTTGCGGCCCGAGGCGATCACCGCGGTCGAGACCGCCCATCGCGCCGGCATCGAGGTGCGGATGATCACGGGCGACCACGCCGTCACCGCCGCCGCCATCGGCGCGGAGCTGGGACTCGGTCCGGGAGCGATCAGCGGGCCGGAGCTGGCGGCGCTGAGCGATGCGGAGCTCTCGGCGCGGCTCCCCGAGCTGCACGTCTTCGGCCGTGTGACGCCGGAGGACAAGCTGCGGGTCGCCCGCCTGATGCAGGAGCGCGGCGACATCGTCGCGATGACCGGCGACGCCGTCAACGATGCGGCTGCCCTGAAGCAGGCCGACATCGGCGTCGCGATGGGGTCGGGCAGCGAGGTCACCAAACAGGCGGCGCGCATGATCCTCACCGACGACGACTTCGGCACGCTCGTCGCCGCCATCCGCTTGGGCCGCGGCATCTACGACAAGATCGTCGGCTACGTGCGCTACCAGATGGCGACGCTCTTCTCGCTCGTGCTGCTCTTCCTCGTCGCCAGCATCTTCGGCATCAACGACGGCGTGCCGCTCACCCCGCTCATGGTGATCTTCCTCAGCACGGTCATCACGTTCTTCCCCGTGCTCATGATCACCTTCGCGCCCGAGCCCGCGGGGCTGATGGACCGGCCGCCCCGCGACGTCCGGGTGCGCCTGGCTCACGGCGGCGCGCTCGTGCAGTGGCTCGTCTACGGCTTCTCGATCTTCGCCGTCGCCTTCGCCGCGCTGCTGCTCGCCCCCGGCGAGCCCAGCACGACCGCGCCGACCGTGCCGGTGACGATGGCGTTCGTCGTGCTGAGCCTCGGCTCGGTGCTGGCGGGCGTGGCGATGCGGCGCGATCCCGCATCCGGATTCGTCGCCCCCTGGGCGGACGCCCTCAAGTACCTGTGGATCCCCGTCCTCATCACGGTCGTCTCGGTCGAGGTGGGCTTCGCGCAGCACCTGCTCATGACGACGAGCCTGTCGGGCGGGCAGTGGCTCGCCGCGCTCGGGCTGTCGCTCGTGCCCGCCGTGATGGTCGAGGTCGACAAGGCGATCCGCCGCGCCCGCGCCCCGCGCTGACGCGACTGGCGGCGGCGGCGGAGGCGCGGAGGCGGCTGGCGCGGCCGCCGCGGCCGGCTTTCTCGGAGAATCCGCCGTTTCTCGGAGGAACCGGCGTCGATCCTCCGAGAAACGCGTGTTTCTCCGAGAACGGTGGTGAGCGGTGACCCTCAGCGGCGGCGATGGAGGCCGGCCGCGATCGCGCGAGCGACCGCTCGTTCCACCGTGGGCCAGTCGTAGACGATCTGTGCGTACGTGAACCGCAGCACGGTGTATCCACGCAGCCGGAGTTCGGCGTCATGCGCCACATCCGCCCCGCGCTGCGCGGCGCCGCGATGGTGCGCGAACCCGTCGATCTGAACGACCAGCAGCTCGCCGATCAGCAGATCGACGCGGCGACCGGCGACGACGGCCTGTTGCACCAGCGGGAGCCCCCAGTGGCTCAGCCGGACGACGAAGAGCGTCTCGATACCGGAATCCGAGAGGCCGCGCACTTCGGCGGCGCACGCGGATGCGGCGGGGGAGCGCCAGCGCACCCGGCGCAGGGCGTCGGGATCGATGCGTTCCACGCGGACGGCCGACTCCCACACGACGCGCGTGGCCTCGGGCGGGAGGCAGTGCGCGATGTGGCGGAGGCTGTCTTCGACGGACTCGAGGAGCGAATGGCGGGCAGGCGGTGCGAGCGGTTCGCTCCAGTGGGG
Source organism: Microbacterium sp. NPDC089189 (assembly GCF_040685095.1). Lineage (NCBI taxonomy): Bacteria > Bacillati > Actinomycetota > Actinomycetes > Micrococcales > Microbacteriaceae > Microbacterium > Microbacterium sp. NPDC089189. The sequence continues at coordinate 3,560 of NZ_JBFBHG010000004.1, read as the reverse complement.
GACGGCATCCGGCGGAAGACCGGCGGATGACGCATGCGGGGCCAGATGCAGGTGCACGACCTCGGGCAGGTCCGGCGGCAGCCACCATCCGCGTCGGCGCGCGGACGAGAGGCAGGCGAGGTGGGCGCTCGCCGCGGCTGCGGTCACCAGGTCGGGCGGTGCCGCATCCGTCGCGATCCACGAGCGGCGGATGCGGTGCACCTGTCCGGACCGGATGCCCGCGCGCACGTGCTCGCGCGAGAACCCCGCCGCCGCTGCGGCGTCACGGTGCGCGATCGCGCCCTGCGCCTCGAGCCAGGTTCTGAGTTCCATCGCCCCAGCGTCCGCGCTTCGGTGACCGCGGATACCCGGGCTGCCGGCGTTGTGCGGTGACGGGCGGTCGGAACGCTGTGGGGAGGAGAGAGGGTGCTCGGAGAATCCGCCGTTTCTCGGACGATCCACCCCGCATCCTCCGAGAAACGCGGGATTCTCCGAGAACGCGCATGGGCTGAAGCCCCCGCCGGCGGGGTCAGAAGGTGATGCGGGCGACGACCTCGCCGAACTCGGTCTCGTCGAACGGCTCGAAGCCCACGCGACGGAAGAAGGCCTCGGGGCCGTCCTCGCCGGCTTCGTAGATGACGTCGACGTGGTCCATGCCGCGCTCGCGCGCCTCGTCGACGAGCCCCTCGATGGCGAAACGGCCGACGCCGCGCCCCTGGTCGTCCGCGTCGACGTTGATGCGCCAGAGCACCGACTGGAACCAGGGCGTCGACTCCTCCGGGTCGAAGTTCGCGCTCACGAACGCGACGACCTCGTCGCCGTCGAGGACGACACGCTGCCAGCCGGTGCGCGGGTCGAGCACCGTGCCCGCCACGCCGTAGCTCACCGGCGCGAGGAACTGTTCCTGTCCGGGCTTGAGGCCCAGGGTGTTCACGGCGACGATCGTCGCGGCCGACAGCTCTTCGAGGCGCAGGAGAGTCATGGACACAGGCTAACGCGCCGCGGTTCCCGGTGGGGAGACTCTGCGCCGGGAATACCGGGACGGTCGTCGTCGCGTGTGTCATGCCGCCGTCCTGCGGGCTCGGAGACCGTCGCCCGCCCCCGTCGAGATATCTCGACATCGAGAGATATCTCGGCCGTGCGATAGGCTGGACGACGACCCTCGACGCCTCTACGGAGAGACAACATCGTGCCTGATTCCACCATCATCTACACGCACACCGACGAGGCTCCGGCACTCGCCACCGCGTCCTTCCTTCCCCTCGTCCGTGCCGTCGCCGCCCGTGCCGGCGTCGAGCTCGAGACCCGCGACATCTCGCTGGCCGGCCGCATCCTCGCCTCGTTCCCGCAGCAGCTCACCCCGGAGCAGCTGGTCGGCGACGCGCTCGCCGAGCTCGGCGCCCTCGCGACGCTGCCCGAGGCCAACATCATCAAGCTGCCGAACATCTCGGCGTCCATCCCGCAGCTGAAGGCCGCGATCGCCGAGCTGCAGTCGCAGGGCTTCGACGTGCCGAACTACCCGGACGAGCCGTCGACCCTCGACGAGCAGAACGTGCGCGCACGGTACGACCGCATCAAGGGCTCGGCGGTGAACCCCGTGCTCCGCGAGGGTAACAGCGACCGCCGTGCGCCTCAGTCGGTCAAGAACTACGCGCGCAAGCACCCGCACCGCAACAAGCCCTTCGCCGACGGCTCCAAGACGCGCGTCGCCACGCTGGGCCACGACGACTTCCGCTCGAACGAGATCTCGTGGGAGAGCGGCCAGGACGACGTGCTCGAGATCCGCCACGTCGCGACCGACGGCACCCAGACCGTGCTGAAGTCGGGCATCAAGGTGCTGCCGGGCGAGATCGTGGATGCCACGTTCCTCTCGGCGGCGGCGCTCGACGCGTTCCTCGCCGAGACGCTCGCCACGGCCAAGGCCGACGACGTGCTCTACTCGGTGCACCTCAAGGCCACCATGATGAAGGTCAGCGACCCGATCATCTTCGGCCACGTGGTCAAGGCCTACTTCGCGGACGTCTTCCAGAACCACGGCGCCGCTCTCGCGGCCGCCGGTCTCTCGGCGAACGACGGCCTCGGGGCGATCCTCTCGGGCCTCGGCTCGGTCGAGGGCGGCGAGGAGATCGCGGCGGCGATCACGGCCGATCTCGCCTCCGGTCCGCGTCTGTCGTACGTCAACTCCGACAAGGGCACGACCAACCTGCACGTGCCGTCGGATGTGATCGTGGATGCGTCGATGCCCGCCCTCATCCGCAACGGCGGCAAGCTCTGGGGCGTCGACGGGGGCGAGGACGACACCCTCGCCGTCATCCCGGATTCCTCGTACGCGAGCGTCTACCAGGCCGTCATCGAGGATGTTATCGCCCACGGCCCGCTCGATCCCGCCACGATCGGCACCGTGCCGAACGTGGGCCTCATGGCTCAGGCCGCCGAGGAGTACGGCAGCCACGACAAGACGTTCGAGATCGCGGCACCCGGTGTGGTGCAGGTCGTCACCTCCCACGGCGACGTCGTGCTCGAGCACACGGTCGAGGCGGGCGACATCTGGCGCGCGACGCAGACCAAGGACATCGCGGTGCGCGACTGGGTGAAGCTCGCCGTCACCCGTGCGCGCGCCACCGGCGACCCGGCCGTCTTCTGGCTGGACGAGACCCGCGCGCACGACGCGCAGCTCATCCGCAAGGTCCGCACCTACCTCGCCGACCACGACACGGACGGGCTGCGGATCGAGATCCTCGCGCCCTTCGACGCGACGCTGTTCTCTCTCGAGCGGCTGCGCGCGGGCGAGGACACCATCTCGGTGACCGGCAACGTGCTGCGCGACTATCTGACCGACCTGTTCCCGATCCTCGAGGTCGGCACGAGCGCCAAGATGCTCTCGATCGTGCCGCTGCTCGCCGGCGGCGGACTGTTCGAGACGGGCGCGGGCGGCTCCGCCCCCAAGCACGTGCAGCAGCTCGTCGAGCAGGACTACCTGCGCTGGGACTCGCTGGGGGAGTTCTTCGCCCTCGCCGCCTCGTTCGAGCACTACGCCGGCTTCACCGGCAACGCCAAGGCCAAGGTCCTGGCCGACACGCTGGATGCGGCCACCGGCACCTTCCTCGAGAACGACAAGTCGCCGGGGCGTGCGCTCGGCACGATCGACAACCGTGGCAGCCACTTCTATCTCGCCCTGTACTGGGTGGGCGAGCTCGCTGCGCAGACCGCTGATCCCGAACTCGCCGCCGCCTTCGCGCCGATCGCGGCGGAGCTGGCCGAGAAGGAGCAGACGATCGTCGACGAGCTCGTGGCCGTGCAGGGTTCGCCCGTCGACATCGGTGGCTACTACCACCCCGACGTCGAGCGTGTGAACGCCGTCATGCGCCCGTCCGCGACCCTGAACGCGATCGTCGACGCCATCAGCTGACCGCCCGAATGAGTGAGGGGCGGGTGCATCGCACCCGCCCCTCACTCATTCCCACCCGCCGGCCCGCCCCGCAGGACCCGCGAGACAGCACTTTGGCGCCGAGACAGCGGGTTTTTAACACCCGCGCGGCGCCCAAGAGCTGTATGGGGGGGACCCCGCCGGCCCCAACCCC